>JAVEEE010000204.1 GCA_030840615.1 Frankiaceae bacterium
CGGCGAGACCGACGCGGTCGCCGAAGGCACAGATGTTTCCCCTGACACCGACGTCGCCGACGCGCCGTCCACCAGCTGACACTCACCAAGGAGCACACCATGGCAACCCTGACCAACGACGAGATCATCGACGCGATCAAGGAGAAGACGCTCCTCGAGATCTCAGAGCTCGTGAAGCAGTTCGAGGAGACGTTCGGCGTCTGCGCCGCTGCGCCGGTGGCGGTGGCTGCAGCCCCTGGTGCCGGCGGCGGCGCCGCGGCCGCGGAAGCACCCGCGGAGCAGGAGGAGTTCGACGTCGTCCTCGAGGCGGCCGGTGACAAGAAGATCCAGGTCATCAAGGTCGTCCGCGAGCTCACGAGCCTCGGCCTCAAGGAGGCCAAGGACGTCGTCGACGGCGCACCCAAGGTCGTCGTCGAGAAGGCCAACAAGGAGACCGCCGACAAGGCCAAGGAGGCGCTCGAGGGCGCCGGCGCCACGGTCACGGTCAAGTAGCACGAGCTCACCGCAAGGGCGGTCCGCCATCGGCGGGCCGCCCTTGCGTCGTACGAGCGGCCTGCTCACGCGGCGTTGATCCCGGGTGACTCAATCGGACTACTTGCGGGTAGCCTCATTCCCTGTGACCCCGGTCACAAGAGCCCCGTTACGCACGGCGGCTGGCGTCGTTGTCCCAGTCACGGCATGGACGGCGGTCGTTGCGTGGGCGTTGAGGTCAAGGTCGAGGGCCTGACGAAGTCCTTCGGCAAGCAGGTCATCTGGGACGACGTGTCCTTGGTCCTGCCCAAGGGTGAGATCTCCGTGCTCCTCGGACCATCCGGCACCGGCAAGTCGGTCTTCCTCAAGCACCTGGTCGGCCTGCTCCGCCCGGATCGCGGTCACATCTACATCGAAGGCAAGGACGTTCCCAACGTCTCCGAGCGTGAGCTCTACGAGATTCGCAAGATGTTCGGCGTCCTGTTCCAGGACGGTGCGCTGTTCGGTTCGATGACGATCTACGACAACGTCGCGTTCCCGCTGCGCGAGCACACCAAGAAGAACGAGTCCGACATCAAGCGGATCGTCATGGAGAAGCTGGAGCTCACGGGTCTTCTCGGTGCCGAGGAGAAGCTGCCCGGTGAGATCTCCGGCGGCATGCGCAAGCGCGCCGGTCTCGCGCGCGCGCTCGTGCTCGACCCCGAGATCCTCCTCTTCGACGAGCCGGACTCCGGTCTCGACCCGGTCCGCACGGCCTACCTCAACCAGCTGATCGTCGACCTCAACGCGCAGATCGAGGCGACGATGCTCATCGTCACCCACGACGTCAACACCGCGCGAACGGTGCCGGACAACATCGGCTTGCTCTACCGCCGACACCTGGCGATGTTCGGCCCGCGCGAGATGCTGCTCTCGAGCCAGGAGCCGGTCGTTCGGCAGTTCCTCAACGCCCGCCGCCAGGGGCCCATCGGTATGGCCGAGGAGAAGGACGCCGCCGAGCTGGCCGCGGAGAAGGAAGAGGGCGAGGAGATCCCGCCGCTGCCGCCGATCCCGCCCCAGATCAGCCCCAGCAGCGGCGAGCCGCGCCGGGCCCAGCGCGAACCCGGTCAGTGGCTCAAGGAAAACAACATCACGCCGCCACCCGGGTCGTTCACGGGTGAGGAGGGCTACGGCGCCGCCGCGGCACCGACAGCACCGCCGGCGACCACGGAGTCGGCCGGGCAGCGCCAACGGTCGGCTTCGAGCGATGGTGGCGGTTCGGTCAAGGTCCTGCAGAACGAGAAGAAGTCGCCTGCGAAGTCAACCAGCTCGAAGAAGACGACCACCAAGAAGACGGCGGCGCGCAAGACCCCGGCGAACAAGAGCCCGGCAACCAAGAACAGCGCCAAGAAGACGTCTTCATGAGCTCATCCACCCTGGCGGCGCCGCTGCGCCAGAGCGGCAGCTTCTTCGCCCTGTGCCTGGACACGATGATCCAGCTGTTCCGTTCGATCATCCATCGACGGTTCCAGTGGCGCGAGGCGATCGAGCAGGGGTGGTTCCTCGCCAGCGTGACGATCCTGCCGACGGCGCTCGTGTCGATCCCGTTCGGTGCGGTCATCGCGCTGCAGATCGGCAACCTGTCCCGCCAGGTCGGCGCGCAGTCGTTCACCGGCTCCGCCGCCGTGCTCGCCATCATCCGCGAGGCCGCGCCCATCGTCTGCGCGCTGCTGATCTCCGGTGCCGGCGGCTCGGCGATCTGCGCGGACCTGGGCAGCCGCAAGATCCGTGACGAGATCGACGCCATGGAGGTGCTCGGCATCTCGCCCATCGAGCGCCTCGTCGTGCCCCGGGTCTTCGCGAGCATGTTCGTCGCCTTGCTGCTGAACGGACTCGTCTCGGTCGTGGGCGTCATCGGCGGCTACACGTTCAACGTGTTGTTGCAGCACGGCACCCCGGGTGCCTACATCGCGTCGTTCACCGCACTTGCCCAGCTGCCGGACCTGTGGGTCGGGGAGTTCAAGGCATTGATCTTCGGCGCCCTGGCGGCGCTGGTCGCGGCCTACAAGGGCCTCAACCCGAAGGGGGGCCCGAAGGGCGTCGGTGACGCGGTCAACCAGTCCGTGATCATCGCCTTCATGCTGCTGTTCCTCGTCAACTTCATCGTCACGACCGTCTACTTCCAGGTCATCCCGCAGAAGGCCATCTGATGGCCGGCTCGACAGTCTCGCTACCGCGGCCGCTGCGCGGGCCGCTGCGCGTCGTACGCCGCCCGTTCGACTGGGCCGGCGACGCGCTGGAGGACATGGGGGAGCAGCTCTCCTTCTACGGGCACGCGCTCGGTTGGGTCTGGCGTGCGCTCATCCACTACAAGAAGGAGGTCGCGCGGCTTATCGCCGAGGTCTCCCTCGGGTCGGGTGCGCTTGCCGTCATCGGTGGATCGGTCGGCGTCATCGCCTTCATGACGTTCTTCACCGGCACCGAGGTCGGCCTCGAGGGCTACCAGGGCCTCAACCAGATCGGCATCTCCGCGTTCGCCGGCTTCATCTCGGCCTACTTCAACACTCGGGAGATCGCACCCCTCGTCGCCGGGCTCGCACTCACTGCCACCGTCGGCGCCGGCTTCACCGCGCAGCTCGGTGCGATGCGCATCAGCGAGGAGATCGACGCCCTCGAGGTCATGGGCATCCCCTCCGTGCCCTATCTCGTGACGACGCGCATCATCGCCGGCCTGGTCGCCGTCATCCCGCTCTACGTCGTCGGGCTGTTCGCGTCGTACTTCGCGACGAAGTTCATCGTCGTGCAGTACTTCCACCAGTCGGGCGGCACCTACGACCACTACTTCCATCAGTTCCTGGTGCCTGTCGACGTCTTCTACTCGTTCCTCAAAGTGATCATCTTCTCTGTGGTGATCATGTTGATCCACTGCTACTACGGCTACTTCGCGCGCGGTGGACCTGCCGGGGTCGGCGTCGCCGTCGGTCGCGCGGTCCGCACGTCGATCGTCGCCATCAACGTCATCGACCTGTTCCTCAGCCTCGCCCTGTGGGGCGCCAACACGACCGTGCGGATCGCGGGGTAGAGCCGTGGTCCGGACCGAGCGCAGAACCCGGGTGAAGCGACGCCTGCAAGGCGTGGCCTTCCTCGTGGTCGTCGCTGCGCTGCTCGGTCTGACCGTCGCCGTCTACAACAAGTCGCTGCCCTGGCAGGCGACCGACCAGGTGACGCTCGAAGCGGATCGCGTGGGCAACCAGCTGGTGGTTCCTGCCGACGTCAAGCTCGACGGGGTTCTGGTCGGCCGGGTGAGCGGGGTCAGCACCACCGGTGACAACGCCCGGCTGACCCTGCAGATCGACAAGAGCCGGATCAAGGAGATCCCGGACAACGTCGTCGCGCGAATCCTCCCGAAGACTTTGTTCGGTGAGAAGTTCGTCGACCTGATCATTCCCGGCTCGCCGTCGCCCGACCACCTGCTGCCCGGTGCCGTGATCACGCAAGATCGGTCCGAAACGGCGATCGAGCTGCAGACCGTGTTCAACGACCTCGTTCCGCTGCTCCACACCCTCAACCCGGCGCAGCTGTCGATCGCGCTGTCCAACCTCGCCGATGCGCTCCGTGGCCGCGGCGACGCGCTGGGCAAGAACCTGTCGCTCGTCAACGACTACTTCACGCGGTTCAACAAGGACCTGCCGACGTTCAACCACGACATCGGCGCGCTCGCCGAGGCCGCCAGCACCTATGCCGACGCCGCACCCGACCTCCTCGCGATGCTGCGCAACTTCTCCGTCAACGCGCGCACGTTCACCACCAAGCAGGACGTCTACGCGCAGTTCCTCTCCGGGACCTCCGACTTCGCACAGACGGCCAGCGACGTCTTCGGCACCAACGCCGACCGCCTCATCAAGCTCGCCAAGGTGAGCAAGCCTGTCCTCGACCTCTACTCGCAGTACTCGGTCGTCCTGGAGTGCCTGCCCAACGGCCTGGCGATCTATGACCGGACCCGCCTCGAGCAGGCCTTCGGGCAGGGGCCCTACCTGCACATCACGTTGACGCCGGTCGGCGACCGAGGCGCCTACACCCAGTCGGACCGCCCACTGAAGACCGACATCACCGACCTGACGCTCCCGCCGAACTGCTTCGGGCTCCCTTACGGCAACCACGCGCTGCACCCCGTCAACTCGCGCTACCCGGGTGATCACCCCAGCGACAACTACGGGTGCTCGGGCACCCCGCCACCACCTCCGACGTGCGGCGGCAGCCAGAGCCCGGCGGTCGCCAACAGCCGCCGTAAGCACGTCGCGGCGGCGTCGACGCTGCCCTCCGTCGACAGCAGCGGGACGGTCGGCAGTCTCGCCGAGCAGGACTTCGTCGCGGGTCTGCTCGGGCCGCTCGTCGGTGGTGGGCAAGGTGCGCTCCCGCGGGGCCTCACCGATCTCCTGGTCGGTCCCATGCTTCGGGGGATGGCGGTGAGCGTCACGTGAAGGGACACACGCTCTCGGCGTTCATCAAGCTCATGATCTTCGCGGTCGTGACCGTCCTGGCGACGTTCGTGCTCGGGGTGACGATCAGCAACCGCACGTTCGGCTCGACGCAGTCCTACAAGGCGGAGTTCACCGACGTCACCGGCCTGCTCGCCGGTGACAGTGTCCGCGCCGCCGGCGTGCGGGTGGGTACGGTCAAGTCCATCAAGGTTGTGCACGACCGCTACGCCGAGGTCTCGTTCAGCGTCGACAAGAACGTCGCGGTCAACGAGTCGACCAAGCTGCAGATGCGCTATCTCAACCTCGTCGGTCAGCGCTACATCGCGATCGTGGAGTCGCCGGGTAACGGCACCCGGCAGCCGGCCGGGTCCGTGATCCCGGTCAGCCGGACGTCGCCGGCGCTCGACCTGACCGCTCTGTTCAACGGGTTCCGCCCGTTGTTCCAGGCGCTGTCGCCCGACGACGTCAACGCCTTCTCCCTCGAGATCGTAAAGACCTTGCAAGGCGAGGGCGGGACCGTTGCCGACCTCGTCGCCAAGTCGGCGAGTCTCACCAACACGGTCGCCAACCGCGACGCGGTGATCGGGCAGGTCGTCGACAACCTGCTGAAGGTGCTCGACACGGTCTCGCAGCGCGACCAGGGACTCAACGAGCTGATCGTCCAGCTCCAGCGACTGGTCTCCGGGCTCGCGACCGACCGCAACACGATCGCTGCGTCGTTGTCGCACATCGACGATCTCGCCAGCAACAGCGCGCTGCTGATCCAGCAGATCCGGCCCTACCTGCCGAAGGATCTCGCCAACCTGTCCGGCCTGACGAAAAACCTCAACACGACCAAGAACTGCCCGGGGATGCTCACTTCGGGCACCGAGGACGCGACCAAGGACCCGCGGTTCACGCCCAACAACTGCCACGGGCCCAACACGTTGGACGAGTATCTGAAGCGCGCACCGACCAAGCTGATCCAGATCATCCGAACCGCGACCTACGGCTCGTTCTTCAACTTCTACCTCTGTGACCTGGAGATGACCGGCGCGCTCTCCAGCCTCGCGCCCAACCCCAGCATTGCCGTCAACGCCGCGGCGTGTGGCAAATGAAGCCGTTCCGCGAGCGCAACCCCGTCCCGATCGGCGCGATCGGGTTGGGGGTCATCCTTGCGATGCTCCTGCTCGCGTTCAATGCCAGCAAGCTGCCCTTCCTCAACGGTGGCAAGAGCTACCACGCCGACTTCGCCGACGCCGCCGGCCTCAAGAAGGGCGACGACGTGCGTATCGCCGGCGTGAAGGTCGGCCAGGTCACGTCGGTCGAGCTCGTCGACGCCAAGGTCCGGGTCGGGATGCGCATCGACTCCGGGATGCACGTCGGCACGGACAGTCGCGCCGACATCAAGATCAAGACGCTTCTCGGCCAGAAGTTCGTCGCTGTGACACCGGCAGGTCCGGGCACGTTGGCCGGAGACATCCCGTTGGCCCGTACGACGACGCCGCTCGACGTCACCCAGGCGTTCAATGGACTCGGTCAACGCGCCGGCGAGATCGACACCGCAAGGCTGGCTGACGCATTCGACACGATCGCCGCGACGTTCAAGGACACACCGCCCTACGTGCAGTCCTCGCTGCGGGGGCTGCAGCGACTGTCGACGACGATCGCTTCGCGCGACGACGCCCTGCACCAGCTCCTCGCCAGGGCCAACGGCGTGACGCAGACGCTTGCGTCGCGCGACGCGGAGGTCGCCAAGCTGATCAACGACTCCAACCTGGTCCTGCAGACCGTCTACCAGCAACGCGCGGTGATCCACAAGCTGCTGGTCGACACGGCCGCCGTCTCGCAGCAGCTGTCCGGACTCGTCCGCGAGAACCGTGCGGTGATCGGACCCGCGCTCCGCAACCTGAACCAGACCCTGACGATCCTGCAGCGCAACCAGGACAAGCTGGACGAGACGATCCACCTCGCAGCACCGTTCATTCGTGACTTCACCGACGTGCTCGGCAACGGCCGGTGGTTCGAGACCGTGCTGTGGAACCTGCCGGCCGGCGTCGCTTCCGAGGGCTGCATCAAGGTCGCCGGTCAGAAGATCTGCCCCAACCTCGCTGGCGCAGGAGCGACGCCGTGACGCGGGCGATGACCTGGTTGCGTGGCGGCCGGCCCGTCCGCCGGGTCGCCCTCGTGGTCGCAGCTGCGCTGGTGGCGGCGGCCGGCGCCACGGGTGCTGCGCTCGCGGGTGGGGGCAGCGGTGACACCCATCACCTGACGGCGTTGTTCTCGCGCACGATTGGGCTCTACAAGGGCAACGACGTCCGCATCCTCGGCGTCAAGGTCGGCAAGATCGACAGCTTGACGGTCAAGGGCACATCGGTCGAGGTCAAGATGTCCGTCGAAGGCAAGTACAAGCTGCCGCTCGACGTGCAGGCCGTGATCATCCCTCCGTCAGTCGTCAGCGACCGCTTCGTCCAGCTCACGCCGGCGTTCACCGGCGGTCCGACACTTCCGCAGGACGCGGTGCTGGGCCCGGACCGCACGCAGGTCCCGCTCGAGTTCGACGAGATCTTCCGCAACCTCGATCAGCTCAACAAGGCTCTCGGACCGGAGGGTGCCAACAAGCACGGAGCGCTGTCGCGTCTCATCGACGTGAGCGCGGCCAACCTCGGCGGCAACGGCAAGGCGCTCAACGGTGCACTCAGGCAGTTCTCCGCCGCCATATCCACGCTGTCCGGCAGCCGCACCGACCTCTTCGCGACCGTGCGCCAGCTCCAGCAGTTCACCACCATGCTGGCCCGCAACGACGGTGGTGTGCGCGCGGTCAACGACAACCTCGCCAAGGTCGGCAACCAGCTCGCGGCGGAACGGGACGACCTGGGTGCGGCGTTGGCCAACCTGTCGACGGCACTGCAGCTGGTCAACTCGTTCGTCTCCGACAACCGGACCGAGCTCACCGGTGACATCCACAAGCTGACGAAGGTCACCGGGGTCCTCGCGGGGGAGAAGGAGGCGCTGCGCGAGGTCATCGACATGGCGCCGTTCGCCCTGTCCAACCTCGCGCTCGCCTACGACCCGCGGGCCCGCACTCTCGACACGAAGGACGACGCGCAACAGCCGCTGGTCGCACCAACGGCACCGAACGGCGTGTTCTGCCAGCTGTTGCCGGCTCCACTCAAGGACGCGATCTGCACTGCCAGCAGCGCGAAGGCCCGCTCGCTGGCCGACCTCCTGGCGGTGCAGCCATGAGCCGCACGCGGATGATCACCGCCGCTCTGTTCGGACTGCTCGCGCTGACCGGCTGCGGCTTCAAGGGCGCCTACTCGCTGCCCCTTCCCGGCGGAAATGCCGGTGGGGCCAGCTATCACGTGACTGCCGTGTTCGACGATGTGCAGGACCTCGTGCCGATGTCCGCCGTACGCGTCAACGACGTCGCCGTGGGCGACGTGACGTCGATCAACTACGACCCGCGGGACGGCAAGGCGCACGTCGGGATGCGCATCAAGAAGTCGGTGCACCTGCCCCTCAACGCCGAGGCGACCCTGGAGCAGACGACGCTTCTCGGCGAGAAATACATCGCGCTGTCGGCGCCGGTCGGTAATGCGAGCGGGACGCTGGCCGACGGGTCGACGATCACCGCCACGTCCCATCTCCCGGACGTCGAGGAGCTCTTCGGGGTGCTGTCCGCCGTGCTCAACGGCGGCGACCTGCAGGATCTGCAGACCATCGACTTCGAGATCAGCAAGGCGCTCGGCGGCCGGGAGCAGGCCGTGCGGTCGGCGCTGACCCAGATCGACACCTTCGTCTCGGGTCTCAACAGCCAGAAGCAGAACATCGTGCACGCGCTCGACGAGCTCAACCGCTTCAGCGGAGCGCTGGCGAAGCAGAGCGGGACGATCGCGACCGCGCTCGACGACCTGGGGCCGGGACTCAGGGTCCTCGCCGACGAGCGCGTGCAGTTCACCGGGCTGCTGACGGACCTGTCGCGTTTCGGCAAGATCGCGACCCACATCATCACCGCGAGCCGGCAGCAGACCGTGGCCGGGCTGCGCGACCTGCAACCCATCCTGCGGCACCTGCGCGCCTCGGGCACGAACTTGCCGCATGCCCTCGAGCTGCTCATCACCTATCCGTTCCCGCGCAACATCGACAAGGCGGTCCCGGGCGACTACAACGGCCTCTACCTGTCGTTCAACGCCGATCCGATCTTCTGCGCGCTGACGCCGCCGCCGGTTCCGGTCACCTGCTCGGGGTCCGCCACCGCCGGCAGTGGCACGGCGTCGAAGCCGACAAAGCCCGGCACGGGTGGGCAGAAGCCGGGCCTGCCGGGGCTGCCCCGCGTGCCCGACGTGCCGAACCTGCCGGTGCCCCTCCCGTCGCCGGGCGACCTGTTGGGGGACCTGCTCGGTGCCGGCCTGCCGGGGGGTGGTGGAGCATGATCCGCCGGACCGTCAAGTTCCAGCTCGTCGCCTTTGCGCTGATCTCGCTCCTCGGCATCTTCTACGTCGGCGTCAACTACGTCGGCTTTCACTTCCTGTCGGCCGGGCCCTACAAGGTGACGCTGGTGCTGCCGGAGAGCGGCGGCATCTTCCCCAATGCCGAGGTCACCGAGCGGGGGGTGACAGTCGGGCGCGTCGGCTCGATGCACCTGAAGAACGGCAATGTCGAGGTCGAGCTCCAGATCGAGCACGACAAGCAGATCCCGGCCGACGTGCACGCGACGGTCGCCAACCTGTCTGCGGTGGGCGAGCAGTACGTCGACCTCGCGCCAAAGACGGACAGCGGCCCTTACCTCCACAACGGCAGCGTGATCTCCGCCCGGGACGCAACGGTGCCGCTCGACGATGCAACGCTGCTCCTCGACCTCGACCATCTGATCAACAGCGTCGACAAGGAGCACCTGGCCACGGTCATCGACGAGCTGGGCCAGGGCTTCCGGGACCTCGGCCCCTCGCTGCAGGCGCTCATCGACAACGGCAACGCGTTGACGCAGGCCGCGATCGCCAGCCTGCCCCAGCAGCTGCAGCTGATCGACGACAGCAAGACCGTGCTCGACACCCAGAACGAAGTGGCCGCCTCGCTCAAGTCATGGGCGCACAGCTTCGCGTCCTTCTCGGCCCAGCTCCGCATCAGCGACCCAGCGCTGCGTGGCGTTCTCGACAACGGTGTCGGGGCGTCGAAGCAGCTGGCGTCGTTGCTGCGGGACAACCAGTCGGTCCTGCCGAGCCTGCTGGGCAACCTCATCACGTTCAACCAGATCCAGGCGGTGCGGCTGCCCTACGTCCGCGCCACCCTGGAGCTGTTCCCCTCCCTCACGGCCGGCGGGTTCTTCGTGACGCCGGGCGACGGCACGGCGCACTTCGGCCAGGTCAACGACAACTCGAGCCCCTGCACGATCGGCTACGAGTCGACGAAGCTGCGCGGCAACAACGACGACGGTCAGAGCCCATCGCAGTGGGGCGGCCCGGCCAACCTCGACGCCTACTGCCACGGCAAGGGCATCACCAGCGACTACCGCGGGTCCCGGCTGGTGCCGCGCCCCGACAACGCCCAGGTGACGAACTCCGACCCGTATCCGGGTCCGCGCTACGGGCACGGCAGCCACCCGACGGTGTCCGAGCAGCGGGGCGGGCAGAGCTCGGCGGCCGCCGCGGCTCCGGGGTCGGAGACGGTCGTGCCGCTGCCCTACGACCCTGCGACCGGGTTGCTCACCGGCTTGGACGGCAAGACCTACCAGCTGGGCTACAACGGACCGCTGGCCCCGATCTTCGGCTCGTCGTCGTGGGAGTGGTTGTTGCTCGCGCCTACGATGCGCTGACCGCAACCCCCCGAAGCTAGGGAGTAGTTGATGCAGAGCAACGCCGGTCGCGGCGTGTCCGTGGCGGCCGCCGTCGGCTGCCTGGTCGTCGGCGTGGCCGGCTCGGCGCTTGCGGCGTTCGGCGCCCGGCAGGTGTCGCGTTCGGCCGACGTGTCGGCGATCCGCGAACAGGCTCTCGGGGCGGCACGGCAGATCGCCGTCGACTTCGCGGCCTACGACTACCACCACCTCGCCCGCGACTTCCAGCGGGTGGCGGACGAGTCCACGGGGGCGTTCCGCAAGGACTACCTGACCCAGAGCGCCGGCGTACAGGACCTCATCCAGAAAGCCAAGTCGGTGTCCATCGCCCAGGTTGCCGGGGCGGGGGTGGTCGAGGCTGACGCGGCCCGCGCCACGGTCGTGCTCGCGGTCAACCGCACGGTCAAGAACACGAGTGTCCCCAACGGGCAGACCGACTCGTTCGGGCTGCAGATCACCCTGCTGCACCTGCACGGGCAGTGGCTCGCCAGCGATGTGAAGCCGCTGTGATCGCCGCTCGTCGATCTTCTGTGGTCGTGGCCCTGGCGCTGGCAGCAGTCCTGGCCGTCCTCGCCGGCGCGCTGGCCGCGGTGGCGGCGACGCACGACTCGAGCAGGCACGCGATCGACCGCGGGCGAACAGCCGCGGTCGCAGCGGCGACGAGCGGGGTCGCCACGGTGCTGTCCTACGACTACCGGCACCTGCAGGGTGACTTCAGCCGGGCCGAGGCCCTCCTCACACCGGGCCGCAAGGGGTTTCGCCAGCAATACGTGCGCACCACCGCCAAGGGCGTGGAGCCGCTGGCCGCCAAGTACAAGGCCGTGAGCACCGCCGAGGTGTCAGCCGCGGGGATCGTCGAGAGCGACGCGGACCGGGCGGTCGTGCTCGTCTTCGTCAGCCAGACGGTGACCAACAGCCAGCTCCCCCAACCGCGCCTGGACCGATCTCGGATCAAGGTGACCCTCGTCCGGGTCGGGGACAGCTGGCTCATCGACGGGCTCGACCCCGTCTGAGGTCGCCGGTCCGAGGTGGCCGGTCCGAGGTCCCGGGTCCGAGATCCTTGACGTGACGGCCCGGCGGGGGCCATCCTTTCCGCCAGCAGTGACAACACAGCTGGCCCGCCGTCTGGGGCCGCCTCGACAGCAGTGCGCCCAATGGGTAGACTGCTCGTTTGCGCTGCCCACCGACCCTCTCGCTGTGTTGACGCCCGCCGGCGTCCCGTGGCGGGTCGTTCGGCGTGCGCGCTAGCCGCAGCATCAGCCCAAAGAACTTTGCAGCGCCGGAAGAAGGACCACACTTGGCCGCGTCGCGCTCCACCTCGTCTGGCTCTACCCCATCTGTTTCCTCCCTTGCTCCCCGTCGTATCTCCTTCGCCCGGATCGCCGAACCGCTCGAGGTTCCCGACCTCCTCGCGCTGCAGACCGCCTCCTTCAAGTGGCTGATCGGCGACGACGAGTGGCGCGCCGCGAACGAGCCCGGTGCCCTGTGCGGCCTGGAGGAGATCCTCACCGAGATAAGCCCCATTCGCGACTTCTCCGACACCATGTCGCTGGAGTTCCGCGAGCCGAGGCTGATGGAGCCTCCGCACTCGGTCGAGGAGTGCAAAGACAAGGACATGACCTACTCGGCGCCGCTGTTCGTGATCGCCGAGTTCACCAACAACGAGACCGGCGAGATCAAGAGCCAGACGGTCTTCATGGGCGACTTCCCGCT
>JAVEEE010000034.1 GCA_030840615.1 Frankiaceae bacterium
TAGCGCACCGGATGCTTGGAGAAGTTGTTGATCCGCCCGGCAGTGATGTGACGGCAGGAGTGGCATCCCAGCGTGTAGCCCCAGATGAAGACGGAGTTGAGCAGCAGGATGCCGCTGCCGACGCCGACGCCGAAGTGCCCGTCCTTGTCGAAGGCGAGGGCCGCATCCCAGGTGAGGATGCCAGCGAAGATCACGGCGAAGTACCACGCGTAGCGGTGGATGTTCTGGAAGACCAGCGGGAAGCGGGTCTCCCCTGTGTAGGTCTTGTGCGGCTCCGCGACGGCACAGGCAGGCGGTGAGAGCCAGAACGACCGGTAGTAGGCCTTCCGGTAGTAGTAGCAGGTCGCCCGGAACGACAGCGGGAACACGAGGATGTAGATCGCCGGCGACAGCCAGGTCCAGATGTGCAGATCGGCCCAGCGGACGTCCGGCGGACACCCGTCGGTGAAGCACGGCGAGTAGAACGGCGAGAGGTAGGGGTCGGCATAGAAGATCCGGTGACCGGTCCCGGCGACCACCGGATGGTTGAACGCCGCCCACGTGGAATACACGATAAACCCGGCGAATCCGACAGCGATCACGAGCGGTTGGAGCCACCAGCGATCCTGGCGCAGAGTGCGCGCCTCGATGTCGGCGCGGGCCCGGACGGGAGCAGTCTCCGGCCGGGCTGGAAGATCCAGTGACATGTCTGTCATTCTTCCGTGACCGTGTGGCAACCGACACACCGGGGCAGTGTTGGAAGCGTTGGGCCGATTCGGGTGTTTGATAGGACGTGATGACGACCACGACAGCAGTTACGGCCCTGTCCCCGGCCGACCGTTGCGACCGTTGCGGCGCCCGGGCCGCAGTGCGGGCCGTCCTGCCCGGCGGCACCGACCTGGTGTTCTGTGCCCATCACGGTCGTCAGCACGTCAGTCGCCTGCGAGCAGTCGCCACCGAGATCCGCGACGACGAAGGCGTGCTGGGCACCCTCTAGCCGCGGTCCAGCCCTTCCAGATCATCGAGCTGCGCGCGCAGCCACTGTTCGACGTCGTTGGACCGCACCCGGTCGGCCGCCGCGGTCAGCAAGGCGCGACGTCGGTCCCGATCCATCGTCAACGCCTCATACATCGCGTCGGCTTGCTGCTGCAGGTCGAACGGATGGACGGTCAACGCAAAGTCACCCAGCTCCTCGTGAGCGCCGGTGTTCTCCGACAGCAGCAGCACTCCGTCACGCTGGTTGGCCAGCACGGCCTCCTTCGCGACGAGGTTCATGCCGTCGTTGACGGCGTTGACGACGAGAACGTCGGCGAGCTGGTAGGCGGCCACGGCAAAGGCCATGTCCTCCTGCAGCCGCAGGTCGATCGGCTGCCAGCCCTCCCCGTGGTGACGCGCGTTGACTTCTGCGACGACACCGCCCACCTGAGCCAGGTAGTCGGAGTATTCCGGCACGTCCTGACGGCTCGGCATCAAGGCCGCGAGAAACGTCACATGGCCGCGCAGCTCGGGATGTTGGTCGAGCAGCAGCCCGAACGCGCGGAACCCCCGGACGATGTTCTTCGACGGGTCGGTCCGGTCCACCCGGACGATGAGACGACGAACGTCACCCTCGAGATACTGGCCGACCAGCGCCGCCCGGCGCTCGGCCACTTCCTCGCTGGCGGCGAGCTTCTCCACCGCGTCGACGTCGACGGAGATGGGATAGGCCCGAGCGGCTACGGTCCGCTCGCCGACCTGGACCGTCCCCGCCCGGAAGTCGACGGGGAGGTCGAGCATCTCCTGCGCACAGGTCAGGAAGTTGCGGGCGGAGCGACGAGTGTGGAATGCCACCACGTCACAGCCCAGTAGCCCGCGCAAGATGTCGTCGCGCATCTGTGCCGGCAGCACGCGCCAGCCGTCCGGACCCGGCCACGGGATGTGCACGAAATGGCTCATGACGACGTCAGGGCAGCGCTGACGGACTGACGCGCCGACGAGGTAGAAGTGATAGTCCTGCAGCAGCACCACTGCGCGCCCGCCACGCCTGTCGACCTCCTCGGCCACGGCTTCGGCGAACTGCTCGTTGACGGCGACATAGCCGTCGTCGTAGGCGCTGTGCGTCTCGGCCGTGATGTCCGGCTGCGTCGCCAGGCCGTAGAGCCCGTGCTGCACGAACCACAGCAGCGGATTGGCGATCTGGGTGTAGAACGCCTCGTGCCGGGCCCGGTCGACCTCGACGTAACGGACGTTGAGCGTCGGCCCGAGCGGGGTGTCGTCGTCGACGATGTGCATCTGCGGGGAGAAGGCGATCTCGACGGGGTGGCCTTCGTGCTCGGCCGCGACCAGCGCGTCGGTCTTGTTGGAGGCCGCGCAGACCCAGACCGCGTCGTCGAGGTGCTCGGCCAGCCCCATCAGGGCCGTGACGAGCCCGCCCGCACCACGCTTGAGAGTCAGCCCGGAAGGCGTACGACGGAACGTCGCCGGCCCACGATGAGAGAGCAGGACAACGGGGAGCATGTGGTGATTATCCCCCGATGGCCTCACGGACGAACCGGGCCGCAGTCACGGCAAGCGCAGCAGCGCCGCCCGTGCCGTGTAACGATCACCGTGCCGATGGAGCCGCAGCGGCAGCCCGAAACAGGCTGACAGCGCGGCTGATCGCATCACCTCTGCGAGCGGCCCTGCGGCCACGATCTCGCCGGCGCGCAGCAGCAAGGCATGGGTGAAACCGGCCGGCACCTCCTCGACGTGGTGAGAGACCAGGACGAGTGTCGGGGCGGCCGGATCGGCGGCGAGCCGGCTCAACGTGCGCAGCAGCGCCTCGCGAGCGCCGAGGTCGAGTCCGGCGGCCGGCTCGTCCAGCAGCAGGATCTCCGGGTCGGTCATCAACGCGCGGGCAAGCTGCACGCGCTTGCGCTCCCCCTCCGACAAGGTGCCGAAAGCGCGGTCGACGAGCGCCCGGCAGCCGAGCTGCGCGAGCAGGTCCTGGGCCCGGCTCTCGTCGACGGCGTCGTAGCGCTCCGCACCGCGACGCACCGTCGCGTAGGAAGCGGTGAGCACGATGTCGAGCACCGTCTCGTCGGCCGGCAGCCGGTCGGCCAGGGCAGCGCTCGCCCAGCCGATCCTCGGCAACAGGTCGTCGAGGTCGGTGTCGTCAAGCGGCTCGCCGAGCAGCTCGACGTCGCCGCGGGTCGGCCGCATGTTGCCCGCGGCGACCTGCAAAAGCGTCGTCTTCCCGGCGCCGTTCGCGCCGAGCACGACCCAGCGTTCCTCGGGCCGGACCGTCCACGTGACGTTGCGAAGCAGCAGTGCTCCGCCCCGGCGTACGGATACGTCCGAAAGAAACACGACAGAACCCGAGGAGCGGGCGCCGTCGGCGTGGGGAAGTTCGACCGCCGCGGTCACACCCACCAGCATCCGGGCACTTCGGCAACTTTCCGACCACGACACGCCGTAGAAGGGCGCTGATCATGGGCGGGGCGACACGGACGTGGAGGCGCCAGGGTGGAGGCAGGTCAGGGCGCCGCGTGCGGGAGCCGGGCGGGCCGGTCGATGACGAACAGTGTCGTGTCGGACAACGTGCTGTCCCCGGCAGCCCATCCGTCAACCGACCAGGTCGCCTTCCGGTTGGTGTAACTCCCGATCGGCACCCGGTCCGTCGGGCAGGTGAACGTCGGACTGGTTGCGCCACCGGTCAAGCGGATCTGACCGACACCACGCGAGACGACGCCGACAGTGGCGATCGAGCACGGAGGCGCTGCGAGCGCGACACTGCCGACAGCACCTCCCGGTGCGGACGCACCGTCGATGGCGGCGGCGCTGTAGACACCGCTCGAGACCCGCACCGGCGACGCGGCCCGGGTGTCCACCGTCCGGTAGTCCAGACGCATCGGGAGGACGCGCCACCCGACTCCCCGGAAGTGGTAGACGATCCCGCTCCCGTGCAGCACGACAAAGATGGCGTTGACGTCGCCCTCGCTGTTGTCCGACGAGTAGCCAATGGCAGTTCCGACCTGCCCTTCGAGGTCACCACCACACCGGGTCAAGGCACAGGTGCGGACATGCAGCGGCCCCACCTCCACACCGTCCGCCTCCGACTGGAGCCCACCCATCGAACCTGCCACGGTCTCGACGACCCGTCCGTGGCGTATGACCGCGTCGATGTCCCCGACGAAGGCTCCCTTCGAGGAGTCGTGCGCGCTCAAACTCAGGTCGAACTGCGAGGCGCCGGATGTCGTGCGGACGAGCATGAACGTGACTGTCTTGACGTGCGAGTCAGCGCTGGCGGGCACCACGGCCGCCGACAGCATGAAACCGATGACCGCGGCGATTATCCGCTTCACCGTTGCTCCCTGGACTCGAATGGCCGCGAGCAGCACACGGACTAAAGAAGTTGTTCGGGGGTCAGCCAGGGATTCCTGCCTGACCCCCGAGTTCACGAACGAGAACCAGTACTAGAACGGGCAGTTGTTGAAGTTGGCCGTTGCGTTGTCGTTGAACAGCGCGGTCGCCTTGACGCACAGGGCCGATTCCACCGTCGTCGGAACCGCGACGACACCGGCGGCAGCAGCAGCCGCACCCGGCTCGCCACCGGCGATCGACCCGTAGATCCCGTGCGTCGACACGCGGTAGGCGTAGCACTTCACAGTCGTGCCGACCGGCAGGGATTTGTTGGTTGAGTACGACGAAGCAGTGGCCTCGATGGCGTAGCTGATCTGGTTCAGGTTGGTGGCGACGCCCGCGCCCGGCGTACACGACGCGTTGACATGGTGGACACCGGAACCACCAGTGCCGATCGTCGGAAGCAGAAGGCCGTTCACCGCGAGCGCCGGTGCACTCGTCGCAAGAGATACGGAGGCGCGTTGGATTTGTTACCTGCGAGATTCGGACAAAGCGGACGACCCTACATCCG
>JAVEEE010000041.1 GCA_030840615.1 Frankiaceae bacterium
TCCGACCAGCGGCGGCACTCATGCAATCCCCGGCTTCGACGGCGCGGGTCGTCCGAGACGACTGCGCCGACCGCCGCCTGACCTGACCGCGTGCGGGTTGGTCGACGGGCGGATCGACGGCGAGATCCGTCAACCGGCCACGGGTGCGTAGTCGCCGCGCAGCTCTTCTTCCAGATCGCCGGTCTCACCCGCTCGTACGGCGCGGCGGCCGAGCACCCAGACGTAAGTGAGGAACCCGGCCTCGGCGACCACCCCGATGCCGACGCGGAGCCACGTAGGCAATCCGGACGGCGTGACGAACGCCTCGATCACGCCGGAGACGGCGAGCACCACGACGAGGCCGAGCGCGATGACGACTGTGCTGCGGCCCTCCTCGGCGAGGGCGTCGGCTCGTCGGCGCGGTCCCGGATCGATCATCGTCCAGCCGAGTCGCAAGCCGGTCCCCGCCGCGACGAACACCGCAGTGAGCTCGAGGATGCCGTGCGGGCAGATCAGGCCGAAGAACAAACCCGCCTTGCCGCCGGCCACCATGTAGCCGCCGATGATGCCGACGTTGACCGAGTTCTGCAGCAGCGCAAACAGCGTGAGTACGCCGAGCCCCAACCCGCCGACGAGAACCTCGGCGGACACCCACACGTTGTTGGTCCACACCTGCGCAGCGAAGTCCTGCGCCGGTGAAGCGCTGTAGTAGTCCGCGAACTGATGGTTGAGGAGGTCACGAACGTCGCTCGGTGGCAGCAACGAGCGCTGCACCTCCGGATGCGTCGCAACCCACACGCCGAGGCCGAGCGCGACGCCCAGCGACACGACGGCGGTCGGCACCCACCAGGTCCTGGTGCGGTAGACGGCAGCGGGGAACGTGACGGTGAAGAACCGCAGCAGCTGTCGCCACGCGGGGGCATGCGCACCGGCGACCGCCGAGCGTGCCGCCGTCACCAGCCGGGACAGCCGCGCGACGAGCACCGGGTCGGGCGACCGCGTCTGCACGATGGACAGATGGGTGGCCACTCGCTGGTAGAGCCCGACAAGGTCGTCGACCTCTGCGCCGGACAACCGCGACGGTCGGCTCGCTCGCCGTACGAGTCGCTCCAGCCGCGTCCATTCGTCGCGATGTACGACGACGAACGCATCAATGTCCACTGACGAGGGAGACTACCGGCGTGACCCAGCAGACCGGCTACGGCGGACCGATCGTCACCGGTGAGGCGGTCGCCGTCGAGCTACGGCCTGCCGGCGTCGGGTCTCGGGGTGTCGCACTCATCATCGACTTCATCGTCCAGTTCCTGCTCGCCGTGCTGTTGCTCTGGCTCATCGCCAACCTGCCCAGCTCGCTGGACGTCGCGGGTGTCGAAGCGTTGGGGCTCGTGGTGTTCGTCGCGATCGTTCTCGGCTACCCCGTGGGGTTCGAGACGCTGTGGCGCGGTCGCACCCCGGGCAAGGCTGTGATGGGGCTGCGGGTGCTGCGCGACGACGGCGGACCCGTGCGGTTCCGGCACGTTTTCGTGCGCGGCCTGGTCGGCGTCGTCGTGGACCGGCCCGGGCTCTCCTTCGGCCTGCTCGCCCTGATCCCGATGCTGATGACCGCCCGGTCCAAGCGGCTCGGCGACCTCGCAGCGGGCACCGTCGTCGTGCAGGACCGCGTCCCTTCGCGGGTCGCACCGCCGCCCGAGATCCCGCCCCAGCTTGCCGTCTGGGCCGGCGCGCTCGACCTCAGCCGGGTCACCGACGACCTGGCCGGCCAGATACGCCAGTTCCTGACCCGGGCGCCCCAGCTCGCGCCGTGGAAGCGCGAGGAGATGGGCAGCCGGCTCTTCCAGGAGGTGGTCGCGGTGACTGCTTCTCCGCCGGCGGAGGTCCCACCCGGGGTCTACCTCGCGACGGTGCTCGCGGAGCGGCGGCGGCGCGAGATCGAGCGGTTGCAGGGCACCCAGCCGGTGATGGCGCCGCCGAGCGCACCGGCCGGCCCCACGCCGTCGTCACCACCCGCGGACCCGGCACCGCCGGCTACCCCGGGTCCGTTCGCGCCCCCGACGTGAGGCAGCCCCCGAAGCGACGCAGCAGCGCTGGTCAGTAGCGGTAGGCGTCAGACTTGAACGGGCCTTCGACCGGTACGCCGATGTAGTCCGCCTGCTCCTGCGTCAACGTCGTCAGCCGCACGCCGAGCGCGTCCAGGTGCAGCCGCGCGACCTTCTCGTCGAGGTACTTCGGCAGCACGTAGACGCCGATGGGGTATTCATCGGTCTTCGTGAACAGCTCGACCTGCGCGATGGTCTGGTTGGTGAAGCTGTTGGACATGACGAACGACGGATGACCCGTTGCGTTACCGAGGTTGAGCAGCCGACCCTCCGACAGCAGAAGGATCGAGTGGCCGCTACTGCCCTTGCTCGGGGGAAACACCCATTCATCGACCTGCGGCTTGATGTTGCGCCGCTCCACCCCGGGCAGCTTGGCAAGACCGGCCATGTCGATCTCGTTGTCGAAGTGCCCGATGTTGCCGACGATCGCGCCTTGCTTCATCCGCGCCATGTGTGCCGCGGTGATGATGTTGAAGTTGCCCGTCGCCGTCACGAAGATGTCGGCCGTTTCGACGACGTCGTCGAGCGTCGCCACCTGATAGCCATCCATCGCCGCCTGCAGGGCACAGATCGGGTCGACCTCGGCGACGATGACGCGGGCACCCTGTCCACGCAGGGACTCGGCGCAGCCCTTGCCGACGTCGCCGTAGCCGCAGACGAGCGCGACCTTGCCGCCGATGAGCACGTCGGTCGCCCGGTTGATGCCGTCGATCAACGAGTGCCGGCAGCCGTACTTGTTGTCGAACTTCGACTTGGTCACAGAGTCGTTGACGTTGATCGCCGGGAACAGCAGCTCGCCGCGCTCGTGCATCTGGTAGAGCCGGTGCACGCCGGTGGTCGTCTCCTCGGTCACACCCTTGATCGCGTTGGCGATGTTGGTCCACCGCGTCGGGTCCTCGTCGAGGGAGCGTTGCAGCACCGTCAGGATGACGGCGTACTCCTCGTTGTCCGTCGTCGACGGATCGGGCACGGCGCCGGCCTTTTCGAACTCGACACCCTTGTGCACGAGCAGCGTCGCGTCACCGCCGTCGTCGAGGATCATGTTGGGCCCGCCGCCGTCGGCAGCAGCGCCGTTGGGCCACCGGAGCGCCTGCTCGGTGCACCACCAGTACTCCTCGAGGGTCTCGCCCTTCCATGCGAACACCGGTACGCCGCCCGGCGCGTTGACGGTGCCCTCGGGCCCGACGACGACCGCAGCCGCGGCATGGTCCTGCGTCGAGAAGATGTTGCAGGACGCCCAGCGCACCTGCGCACCCAGGGCGGTCAGGGTCTCGATGAGGACGGCGGTCTGCACCGTCATGTGCAGCGAACCCGTCACCCGGGCGCCGGCCAGCGGTTGCGAGCCCGCATATTCCTCGCGCATGGCCATCAGGCCCGGCATCTCGTGCTCGGCGAGAGCGATCTCCTTGCGGCCGAAGTCGGCCAGCGACAAGTCAGCGACCTTGAAGTCCATGGCTGCGAGGGTACTGAAGAAACCGGGCGGCCGACTCGTCGGCTAGGCGCCACCCGCGGCAAGTCGGTCAGGACGCAGCGGCGGCAGCGGCCGCCAGCCGCGACTTCACCTCGTCGATCGGTCCGACCGGGGTGGGGTCGACGCCCTGTCCGATGGCGAGGTAGACGCTCGCATAGTCGACCAGCCCGACAAGCGAGGCGAGTCGCTCCACCGGCCCGCTTCCCTCGGAGGTGAGCAACGAGACGGGCACGCCGTGGCGCTCCGCCGCCTCCTGCGACACCTCGACCCGGGTCCGCACCTCGGCATCGCCGTCGTCGTCATGCAGCAGCACGAGCCGCAGCCGCATCGGCGCTTCCTCGTCGAGCCGGTCGCGGAACAGGTCGTCGGCGGCCACCCCGCCGGCCAACGCCCCGTCGAGGGCGACCACCTGGTTGTGATGAGCCTCGGGAAGCGCGCCCGTGACCGCAGGCAGCTTCGCGTTCTCCGCGAGCTGGCAGCCGAAGCGGTACGCCGCCACCGAGCCGGTGCCGCCTGCACCCCAGATCATCGGGAGGCTGCCTGCGAGTGCGAGCGCGAGGGTCTTCGCCGGGTTGACGAACGACTCCCGGTCCGGCCGGCAGGCCTCGGCCACCAGCTCCAGGCGGTTGGCCGTCGCCTCCAGCTGCTCGTCGGCCGGACCGAGGTCGAGCAGCCCGAGCCGGGACGCGGCGACCAGCAGCGGAGTCACCAGCGCCCAGAACGACGACCGCGGTGACAGCTGCGCGACGACCGGCACGTGCAACCCGCGGGCATTGATACACCGCTGCGCAAGCGGCGAACCGTCGGCCGCAACCGTCATCAGCCGGGACCCACGCCGGATCGCCTCGTCGGTCGCGATCAGCGTTTCGCGGGTGGTCCCCGAGCACGACACCGCTACGACGAGATCCGCTGCGCCGACCCAACCCGGCAGCCCGGGCGACCGGTGCGCGACGACGGGCACCGGAGCCGCCGGCGCGGCGAGCGCAGCGAGGACGTCGCCGGCGATGCCGGAGCCGCCCATGCCCACCACGACGACCGCGCGTGGCCGGCCGTCGTCAGCGAGGCGCTCTAGCCGGGCGTCGACAGCAGCGGTCAGCCCGCTACGGACCTGCGCGGCCGACGTGGCGACCGCCCGCAGCATCTGCTGCGAGTCGACCGCCGCCTGGGATTCAGGATCGTCGAGACGCTCGTCGTCGGCCTCGACCCTCATGGCCCGTCGTCGCGCGCCGACCCGTCGGGGGCCCCGGCACCCGGCTTGCGGGCCTCGTCGACGAGCAGGACCGGAATGTCGTCACGGACGGGGTAGGCGTAGCCGCAACCCGTGCAGACCAGCTCGCTCGCGGCGTCATCGGCCCGCAGCTCTGCGCGGCAGTTCGGGCAGGCGAGGATGTCGAGGAGGGTCGGATCGAGGTTCACGAGGAGAGCCTAGCCGCGGACGATCTGCAACACCGCGTCGCGCAGCGACTCCATGGCGCCCTGGTCCTTGCCCTCGACGTTGAGTCGCAGCAACGGTTCGGTGTTGGACGGGCGCAGGTTGAACCACGACCCGTCGGCGAGCTCCGCTGTCAGACCGTCCAGGTGGTCGATCGTTGCGTCTTCGCGCTCGCTGAACGCCGCCTCGACCGCAGCCATCCTGGCCTGCTGGTCGTCGACCTCGGTGTTGATCTCACCCGATGCGGCGTAGCGCGAATACTCGTTCAGCAGCGCTGAAAGCGTTCCGTCGCTGCTGCCGAGTGCCGCCAGAGTGTGCAGAGCAGCCAGCATGCCGGAGTCGGCGCGCCAGAAGTCCCTGAAGTAGAAGTGCCCGGAGTGCTCGCCACCGAACGCCGCACCGGTCTCTGCCATCGTCGCCTTGATGAACGAGTGACCGACACGCGTCCGGATCGGTCGTCCGCCGTGCTCGCGCACGATCTCGGCCACGGCTTTCGACGTGATCAGGTTGTGGATGATCGCCGCACCCGGCTCCTTCTCGAGCTCGCGAACAGCGATCAGCGCGGTGAGCACCGAGGGAGAAACGATCTGGCCGCGTTCGTCGACCACGAAGCAACGGTCGGCGTCGCCGTCGAAGGCCAAACCGATGTCGGCACCGACCTCAAGAACCTTCGCCTGCAGGTCGCGCAGGTTCGCCGGCTCGATGGGATTGGCTTCGTGGTTGGGGAACGATCCGTCGAGCTCGAAGTACATGGCGGTCAACCGCAGCGGCAGCCCGTCGAACACGACCGGAACTGTCAGCCCGCCCATGCCGTTGCCGGCGTCGACGACGACGGACAGTGGGCGGATCGACTCGATGCCGGGGACGAGATGCTTCATGTAGGCGGCGTAGTCGCCCAGCATGTCGCGGTCCGTCACGGTGCCGGGCTTGCCGTCGTAGGCCGGCACTCCCGCTTCGACCATGCGCCGGATGTCGCCGAGCCCGCTGTCCTGACCCACCGGCGATGCACCCGGGCGGCAGAGCTTGATGCCGTTGTATTTTGCGGGGTTGTGGCTGGCGGTGAACATCGCCCCGGGCACATCGAGCGAGCCGCTGGCGTAGTAGAGCAAGTCGGTCGAGCCGAGCCCGGCCTGGACGACGTCGGCACCCTGCGACGTCGCGCCTTCGGCGAACGCGCGGGCGAGGCCGGGCGAGGTGTCGCGCATGTCGTGGGCGGTCACGACGGTCGACGCCGCGAGCATCCGGACGAACGCGGCCCCGATGTCGCGGGCCACCGACTCGTCGAGCTCGTCGGGTACGACGCCGCGAATGTCGTATGCCTTGACGATGCGGGCGAGGTCGGGCACGCACCCGACCCTATCCAGGCGGCAGGTGTCAGATCTTCAGCTTGGTGGCCCGGGCGATGACGTCCCGGAACTCGAGAGCGCTTCCCTCATGAGTCCACTGCCGGTGCTCGCACTCATGGCAGGACGCGAACTGCACGGGTGTGCCGTCGGTCAACGTCATCGCCAGCGCCGTCATGCGGTCACTCCCGCAGTCGGGGCAGTTGCCTGACGGGCTGGTGCCCGCCTGCGTCAACGAGGCGGGGTGGGCCGTGGCGCGCTGCGCCGGAACGTTCGACATGAGGACTCCCGGGTGGGCGGCGGGACCTCATCAACGTCGGCCGTCGCGCGGAATCGCTTGAGAACCCACAGTTATCCGGCAAAGCGGACGATTCGGGGCCGGGCTCGTTCAGGAAGGCGGGCGCAGCACCCGCAGATGACCCCGACGTCCGGTTTCCACGCCTACGCCGGCGTCTGCGGGCGGGTGAGCGGACGGCCGGGCCGCCTCGCGCACGGCGTCGGCGAGTGCCTCGAGGTCGTCGCTGTTGGGCATGATGCCCGCCGTGTCGACGTCCAGCCGCACGACCTCCCACCCCCGTGGCGCGGTCAACCGCCCGGCGTGCTCCTCGCACAGGTCGTAGGAGTGCGGTTCGGCGTAGGTGGCGAGCGGACCTACGACCGCGGTCGAGTCGGCGTAGACGTAAGTCAGCGTCGCGACGGCGGACCGGCCACACGCGGTCCGCGAGCAGCGACGCAGAGGGCTCACGGCGGCGACCGTACCCGGCAGGAGCGTCACGAGCCACTTCCCTCGCCGGTGGAGGGGCGCGGACATTCCGGCGCGCCCGCCCGCGGGCTTCTACGCTGCGCTCGTGAGCCGTGACCGACCCCGCCGACGCCGGGACCGCCGGGGCCGTGGACCCCGCGGTCCGCTGGCACCCGCGCAGGTGCCGCTGTCGGCGTCGCCGACCGAGCGCTTCGACAACCTCGTTCTCGACGCCGTCGAGCACGTGGAGACCCGCTGGCGTGAGCAGCTCAAGGGGGTGGACTTCGCCGTCGAGGAGGTGCCACCGCTCGATGGGTCGGTCCGTTTCGATGACGAGATCGAGTCGGCCGGCGTGCCGTTGGCCCGGCTGTTGCCGGCCGCGCCGGGCCAGCCGCCGCGCATCGTCATCTACCGACGGCCCCTCGAGCTGCGGGCGCTCGACCGCGAAGACCTCGAGGACCTCGTCCACGACATCGTCGTCGAAGAGGTGGCGCACTTTCTCGGACTCGACCCCGAGGTCGTCGATCCCGGGTTCGGCGGCGAGGACGACGGTTAGGGCTCAGGGCAGCGCGACCCGCGGGTCCTCGACAACCGGTGGCAGCTTGATGCTCGCCGGCAACAGGGCTGGTTGCTCGGCCGTCGTCAACGGCCCGTGCGCGCCCGGCGCATACAGCGTCCGCGAGGCATAGACCGGCGCCGACCCGATCGGCGTCAGCACCAGTGCACCGGTGGCCGCGGAGCCGAGCAGCCGCACCGGACTGACGATCGTCGTGCGTCCCGCCGGCACGTCGACCGTGCGCGAACGCCCGGTGAGCGTGTCGATGCGCACCTTGGTCGCCGACTCGGGCGCCGTGAGGTAGATCCGTACGGCGCTGTGGAAGGGCGGAGTGTTGTCCGGCAGCACAGCCGGCCCGGTCAAGGCCTGACCGGCGGGGTGCCACTGGATGTCCGGGAGTGCGCGGCTTCCGCCGGTGGACTGCGACATCGCCGTCGCGGTGACGGGCACGTCGCTGCGCAGTACGACGGCACCGGGGGCCCCGTCGAGGGCGGCGGTCAGATCGACGTCGGACGTGTGACCGGCGCGCACCAGGACGGTGGGGTGGCCCGCAGGAGCGAAGTTGCCGGACGCCGTCGACAGCCGCAGCGACACCGTGGCGTCGCCCGCACCGGGGTTGGCCAGGATCAACCGACGCGGGCCGAGGCCTCCGGGTATGCCCGGGACGACGAGGTCGGTGGCCGGCGGTCGGGTCGGCGGGATCCAGTCGATGCCCGCGGCCTCCACGCCGGAGACCCGCCGATCGAGCACCTGAGCGGTGACGCGGCCGGAGTTGGCATGGACGTGCAGGCTCACCAGCGCCGCGTCCGGCGCGTAGTCGGCCACCGTCAGCCGCGACGACTTGCCGGGCCCGAGGTCGTAGGCCTGCAGCTTGGGCGGTTGCAACCGCCCGGTGGACGCCCAGGCCGTGACCGTGAGGTTGGCGACCGTGCTGCCCGGGTTCGCGAGCATCAGGGTGTCGTCGATGCCGACCCGCCCGTCGGTGCCGGTGATCCACCAGTCGGTTGCGGGAGACAGGCAGCGGGCCGAGAGCACCCCCCGGTGCTGCCCCAACGAGATCAGCTCGCGCTGATCGGCGACGACACCACTCGCACCCGGGCCGGCGGCGCTCACCAGAACGGCGCCTGCGGCCGCAGTGGAGTCACTGCGGACGAGGGCGCGGCGCGCCAGTGTCGTCGACTTGGCGTTCTGCCCGCCGAGTGGTGTCGTCGTCACGGTCACCTGGGACGGCAGCGGTGGCTCCAACGACGCCGCGACCGAGGCAACCGTTGTCGTCGTCGGCGCGGTCGTCGTACCGCTGACGTCGGGACAGACGAGGTCGACCTGGTTGACCGCGAGTGACCCACCTCGAGGGTGGGCGGCCGTCGCCGCCGGTGTGCGGTGGACGCCGGCAGATACGCCGAGGACGGCAAGCACGACGAACGCGACGAGTGGTGGCCAGCGCCGCGACGACGTCATGACAGCTCCTCCGTCGCGCGGCGCCGAGTCGGCAGTGCCAGCACCAGCAGGAGGCAGACGGCGACGAGCTGCAGCACGAGCCAGCCGGTCCGATGGTCGCCGCTGCGACCGACGTCGAGCCGGCCCGAGCCGGCGGGAAGCCGCCAGGCCTGCGCCCACCCGTAGGCGCGGGTCGGGGTCAACCGGTGACCGGCAAACGTTGCGGTCCAATGCCGGCTGACCGGTTCGGCAAGCACGAGCAGCCGGCCGGCCGGACCGGCCGGCACCGTCGTGCGGGCCCGGCCCGGCCCGGCCGGGAGCGGGTGAGCGGCAGCCGAGGCCGGTGGGTCCGCGCCGGACCTCACGTCGGCAGCGACGGTCGGTGGCAGGATGACGAGCTCACCGGTCGGCAGCCGGCTGCGCCAGACGACTGCGCCCGTTGCCGGCACCTGATCGAGCCCGTCGACCCCGGCGAGGCCTGGCACCGCATGGGCGGTCGGGCCGGGAACGATCAGCATGCTCACGCCGAGCCCGGCGAGCGCCGGGACGGCATCGGCCTGCCCAGCGGCCGCGTCCTGCACAGCCTTGGCCAGCCTGCCCTCCGCCGCACCGTGCACGTTGGCGAACACGTCGGCGTCGCCCAGTCGCGGACCGGCCGGATCGCGCAGGAGGGTGTAGCGCACCAGGTCGCCGTCTCCCCGCAGCACGATCACGCGCGGCGCGGTCGATCGGGTCATCTCAGCTGCCGCGAACACCGGCAGCACCTCGACGGAGGCGGCCGTCAGCGGATGACCGGCGCCTCGGACCAGCCATGTCACCACCGAAGTAGCCGTGCCTGCGAGTGCGGCGGCCGCGAGCAGGGCGGCCGCGGGC
>JAVEEE010000092.1 GCA_030840615.1 Frankiaceae bacterium
CGAGGCCTGCGCCGGCGACGGCACCATCAAGATCGAGATGAACTTCCTGCCGGACGTCTACGTCCCGTGCGAGGTCTGTCACGGCGCGCGTTACAACCGCGAGACGCTCGAGGTGCACTTCAAGAGCAAGACGATCGCCGACGTGCTCGACATGCCGATCGAGGAGGCGGCGGAGTTCTTCGCCGCGGTCCCCGCCATCGCGCGGCACCTCACGACGCTGGTCGACGTCGGTCTCGGTTACGTCCGGCTCGGGCAACCCGCACCGACGCTGTCCGGCGGTGAGGCGCAACGCGTCAAGCTCGCGTCCGAGCTCCAGCGACGCTCGACCGGACGCACCGTCTACATCCTCGACGAACCCACGACCGGCCTGCACTTCGACGACATCCGCAAGCTGCTCGGTGTCCTGACACGCCTTGTCGAGCAAGGCAACACGGTCATCGTCATCGAGCACAACCTCGACGTGATCAAGACGGCCGACTGGATCGTCGACATGGGACCGGAAGGTGGCAGTGGCGGCGGCGAGGTCGTCGCCGAAGGATCGCCCGAAACCGTTGCGGGCGTTGCCGCCAGCCACACCGGCGCGTTTCTACGTGAGTCACTCGGCGTTCGTCCCAAGACGGCTGCCCGCAAGCCCTCGCCCCGCAAGCCGGCGGCGGCGCGCACGACGACCGCCAACCGCGCGCCTGCCAAGTCCGCCTCGAAGGCGGCAGCGAAGTCGCCGGCTCGTAAGCGGGCCTGAGCGGCTCGACCTGCCTTTCTGTCCGAGGTGTTGGCTGCTACTTTCGCCGCCACCGAGGGAGCATGATGAACGTTCGTTGCCTGCCGTGGCGGTCGGCCGCTGTCCTGATGGCGCTCGTCCCCTGGGCGGGTGCGACGTCGGTCGCAGATGCGTCGGTCCCGGCGGGTCCAGTTGGTGTCGCTCAGACGCAGACATGGCGGGTGACTTCGCCCAGCTGCTCGATGACCCAGTCTTGGCAGAAGCAGCCAGGCGCTCTCAAGCCGACGTCCGTGACCTTCACCGGCACCGTGTCCTGCGCCTCCGTCCCATCCAGCCTCGCTGTGATGGGCTCGATTCAGGTCTTCGACGTCGCCGAAGAGGCAGCTACCGGGTTCGAAGCAGCACCTGTTGTCACAGCCGACGCTGCCCTCGGTGCGTCTGACTCACCGCAGTCGTTCACGATCCGTCGCACGCTGACCGTGGGACCCGGTCAGGACTACGAGTTCGAGTTCCTCGTGTCATTCGTGGACCAGCCGGGGACGGTGCACATCCCCGTCTCGGGCGCACCCCCACAGTGCGTGCGGCAGCAGGGCGAGCCGTCGGGTATCGGCCCTCAGGTGCCGCCGTCCGTCGACTGCCAGTTCGTCGAAGACGTGGCTACGCTCTGACGACGGGGAGCTGGAGCCAGGACTGGCCCTTCGACCAGTCGATCCGGACGGTCGGGTCGGCCGGGTTCGGATAGGGCTTGGCGACTGCCCAGTCGAGGTCCTCGGTCTGCACGACCAGCACCAGCTGGTGTCCCTTGCGGACGGTGTAGTCGGTCGGGAAAAGCGGCACCCGGATCCGCGTCGATTCGCCGGGACGCGAGGGCACCTCGTGGTCGAGTCCGTGGCGGTAACGCGAGTCGAGCCAGCCGCGCGTCATGGCAACGACCGCGGACGGTACGTGCGCGGTGGCGGCTGCGCCGCTCCCGGTGAACTTCGAAGGGTCGTAGTCGAGCAACGACGGCGTGATCGTCACCCATCGACGCTGCACCGTCGACCACAGATGCAGGACGGGACGGCCGAACAGGCGAACATCGCGGGTCAGCACCGGCGATGCGAACGCGAGGTAGCTGCCACCTGCGAACGGTTGCGCGGCAGCCCGCGCCTCGGTGTTGGTGCCCGTCTGCGTGAATGTCGCTGCTGCCGAGCCGTGCAGGACGTGTGGAGAGAGTGCCCAGGCGCCGTTCTTGTCTGCGCCCAGGTAGAGCCGTAGCGGCGAACGGACCGGCTCACGCCCGGCCAGATAACGGATCGGTCCGGCGTTGTCCGACGTCTGTGACGTGACGTCGGGCATCCGCTGGACACCGTTGTCGACACCCTGCAACCAGTGCGCGAACCAGCGGTCGACGGCTTGCGCGTAGCCGGCTCCCGGGGGGACACCGTGTCCCTCCCACCTGGTGCCGAAGTACATCTTCCGGCACACCGAATGCGTCAGCGCGTGGTAGGCGTCCCAGCCGTTCTTCTGCTTGACGTTCCAGTCGCCCCAGTTGCCGGCGACGAGGACCGGGATGCGCACCGTCGGAAGCAGGTGCACGTAGTCGCGGTCCATCCAGAAACCGTCATAGTCCGGCGTCAGGTTGTAGGCCGCACCCGTGTGCGTCAGCTCGTCGCACGGCACGACCGTCGAGGCCACCCGCTCGCGCCAATCGGGGTCGCTGACATCGGTCGGCGGCGGGATCGCGAACCCGAAGTCGAAGCCGAGCGGGGTGTCGACGCCCTCGTCGCCGGCCGCGCCGGGGCCTTCGTTGCCGAGATCCTCATCTGTGTCCGTGTAGCGGATGCCACCGGCGTAGGCGTAGTCGTACCAGCGGCTGATCGCGGCCTCGGGGACGATCGTCACGAGCCCGCGCGGATGCGTCACGGCGGTGGCGTACTGCGTGGTCCCGTCGTAGGACCCGCCCAGCATCCCGATCTTTCCCGTCGTCCATCGCTGCCGGGCGATCCACTCGACGACGTCGTGCCCAGTGCGCTTCTCGCGGTTGCCGCCGTAGTCGTAGCAGCCGCCGGAGTTGCCCGTGCCGATGACATCGGCGTAGGCCCGGGCAAACCCGCGTGGCACCCAGTGGTCGGCGTCGCCGTTGCGGCCGAGGACGGAGTAGGGCGAGTAGGTGAGGATCACCGGCGCCGGCACGACGTGGCCGCCGGATGTGGGCTCGACGACCTCGAGGTAGATCTCCGCATCACGGGTCGGGACGACGTAGGACCTCGTCACTGACCCGTCGATCTTTCCTGCCGGCGCACCGGAGGCCGGCACGGCAACGACCGCGCCGGCGAGGGCGGCGGCGATGAGCAGGATCCGTGAGCGCACGTTCCAGCATTCGCTGCGTACCGGCCCGGTCCTGCGTGCGGCACTGACGAGAAGCTGCGCGAGCGCGCAGGCCGGGCAAGCAGCGGCGCTTCGCCCTCCGGCGCCAGCTCCGGACGGAGCGATGGGACGCTCTCAGTCGTCGGCGTCGAGGACGAACGCGCGACCAGGAGCGACCATGCGGGCCGGCGGGCACCACCAGTGCATGACTTCGATGACGAGCCGGCCGGCGCGGACGGCGGGATCAGCTTCAGCGAGTCGCCGAGCCTCCTCCAGGGAGCCCGCCCGGTAGAACGCCAACCCGCGCAGCGACTCGTCGGCGTGGTCGGTGACCGGGCCGTTGACCACGAGCTGGCCACTGTCACGCGGCGATGAGAGATAGGCGAGGTGTTCGGACTGGATGCGGTCGAGGGTCTTCTCGTCGTACGGCGTCGGCTCCGGGGGCCGCCGCAGGAAGACGAGCTCGAACTCCTCGAGCTGCAGTGCTGCCACGGGTCAGTACTCCAGCAGGCGGCTGATCAGTGCGTCGATGACGGCGTCATCCGCCTCGGCGCCCGCCGGCACGATCGTCTCGGTGGCGTCGAGGAAGTCGCAGACCACGTCCGCCGGGACGTGGACGGTGTAGGGCTTCGCCTCGCCGTGCAGCTGGAGGATCAGCTGGCCGCCGGTGCCCGGTGAGATGCGTACGGCGCCGTCGCCGGTCGGCTCCTCCAACCCGTAGCGGAGGAAGTCGCGCAGAACCACCCAGTCGCCGCGAGGCAACGCCGGATGGTCGGGCTGCGCCGCGAGGGACAGTCGCACGGCGAGCGGATCGTCCCGCTGCCACGAAAGTCCCAGGACGGTCATGTGACCGTGGCCGCTCATTCCCGCGTCGTCGACGACGACATGTGCGGAGATCTGGCTCTCCACCGTCCCCCTCTCCGGTCGCACTGGAGCGGCGTGGGCGCTGCGCGTCAGCAGCGTCCCAGACGGCGGATCCGCGCTCTGCACGAGGGTTAGCCTGGAAGCCGTGGCAGACCCGGCGACTTACAGACCGGCGCCAGGCACGATTCCGGACGAGCCGGGGGTCTACAAGTTCCGCGACGAGCACGGTCGCGTGATCTACGTCGGCAAGGCCAAGAGCCTGCGCAGCCGACTGTCGTCGTACTTCCAGGACCTCTACGGCCTGCATCCGCGCACCCAGACCATGGTCCGCACGGCGGCCAGCGTGGAGTGGACCGTCGTCAGCACCGAGGTCGAGGCGCTGCAGCTGGAGTACAGCTGGATCAAGGAGTTCGACCCGCGCTTCAACGTGCGCTATCGCGACGACAAGTCCTACCCCTGGCTCGCGGTCACCCTCGACGAGAGCTACCCCCGCGCGCAGGTGATGCGCGGCGCGAAGCGCAAGGGGGTCAAATACTTCGGCCCCTACGCGCACGCCTGGGCGATCCGCGAGACGCTCGACACATTGCTGCGGGTCTTCCCGATGCGCACCTGCAGCGCAGGTGTCTTCAAGCGCGCCGGTCAAGTCGGTCGACCATGCCTGCTCGGCTACATCGACAAATGCAGCGCGCCTTGTGTCGGTCGGGTCGACGAAGCACAGCATCGGCGTATCGCTGACGACTTCGTCGACTTCATGTCCGGCCAGACACAGAAGTTCGTCAAGCGACTCGAGCGCGAGATGCGCGACGCGTCGCGCCGGCAGGAATACGAACGGGCGGCTCGGCTCCGCGACGACATCGGCGCACTCAACCGGGCGATGGAGAAGCAGGCGGTCGTGCTCGGCGACGGGACGGACGCCGACGTGGTCGCGTTTGCCGAGGACGAGCTCGAGGCCGCCGTGCAGGTGTTCTACGTCCGCGGTGGGCGGGTGCGTGGTCAGCGGGGCTGGGTCGTCGACAAGGTCGAGGAGATCGACACCGCCGGACTGGTCGAGCAGTTCCTCACCCAGGCCTATCTCGACGACGGGACCGGCGAGGTCGGTGGCGAGGTGCCGCGCGAGGTGCTGGTGCCGGCGCTGCCCGAGGACGCCGACGTCGTCACCGAGCTGCTGGAGATCGTCCGCGGCGGCCGGGTCAGTCTCCGGGTGCCACAGCGCGGAGACAAGAAAGCGCTCTTCGAGACGGTCGAACGTAACGCCAAAGAGGCGTTCATGCGCCACAAGCTCAAGCGCTCGTCGGACATCACGTCACGATCGATCGCGCTGCAGGAGCTGCAGACGGCCCTCGACCTCCGCCAGGCTCCGCTGCGGATCGAGTGCTACGACGTGTCCAACCTGCAGGGCAGCGACATCGTCGCGTCGATGGTGGTGTTCGAGGACGGCCTGCCGCGCAAGAGCGAGTACCGCCGCTTTGCCATTCGCGGTCGCGGCAGCGGAGCCCAGGACGACACCGCGTCGATCAACGAGGTGATCTTCCGGCGGTTCCGTCGCTATCTCGACGAGCGCATCGACAGCGACCAGCTCGACGAGAGTCCGGACGCCGATGAAGTCGCTCCGCAGCCGATCGACCCGGTGACCGGCAAGCCGAAGAAGTTCGCCTACCCCCCGCAGCTGGTCGTCGTCGACGGCGGCGCGCCGCAGGTCGCGGCGGCGGCGGCGGCAATGCGCAAGCTCGGCATCGATGACATCGCCTTGTGCGGTCTGGCCAAACGTCTCGAGGAGGTGTGGTTGCCGGACCGCGACGAACCCGTGATCCTCCCGCGCACCAGCGAGGCGCTTTACCTGTTGCAGCGGGTTCGCGATGAGGCACACCGGTTCGCGATCACCTATCACCGGCAGAAGCGGTCCCGGTCGATGGCTCAGAGTGCTCTCGACGACGTGCCGGGTCTCGGCGAGCTGCGGCGCAAGGCGATCTTGCGCGCGTTCGGATCGGTCAAGCGACTGCGGGCCGCGTCAGTCGAGGAGATCGCGCAGGTGCCGGGGGTCGGCCGGCGTACGGCGGAGGCCGTGCAAGCCGCGCTCGCGGCAACCGGCCCGGCCGTGCCGGCCGTCGATCCCACGACGGGAGAAATCGTTGAGCTAGCGACGGACACGGACCCGCTCCGGGTGGGAGGCTTCGAGGCGAGCCCATGAAGAAGCCCGCCGCGTCGCCCGTACCCGCCGCGCTCGATCTCGTGGTGATCACGGGAATGTCAGGCGCCGGCCGCAGCACGGCCGCGAAATGTCTCGAGGACCTGGGCTGGTTCGTCGTCGACAACCTGCCACCGAGCCTGCTCGCGACGATGGTGGACCTGGCCAGTCGCTCGCAGGGATCGGTGGACAAGATCGCCGTCGTCGTCGACGTCCGTAGCCGCGGCTTCACGTCGGACGTGCAGGCCGCGCTCGGCGAGCTGGACCAGAAGGGGCTGCGCCCGCGGGTGGTCTTTCTCGAGGCGGCCGAGGACGTGCTCGTCCGCCGGTTCGAGAGCGTGCGACGGCCGCATCCGATGCAGGACGACGGGACGCTGACCGACGGCATCACGCGGGAACGCGAGCTGTTGCGCGATCTTCGCGGTGAAGCCGACCTGGTGGTCGACACGACCGTCCTCAACGTGCACGAGCTGCGCGCCAAGATCGCGGCGGCTTTCGCCGATGCGGCTGCCACGGCCCTCCATGCAACGGTCATGTCATTCGGCTACAAGTACGGTCTTCCGGTGGATGCGGACGTGGTGGTCGACTGCCGGTTGCTGCCCAACCCGCACTGGGTTCCGGAGCTGCGCCCCCAGAACGGTCTCGACCCCGCGGTGCGCGACTACGTCTTCGCCCAGGACGGCACAGCGGAGTTCGTCGACGCCTACGCCGGACTGATGCGGCAGTACCAGCAGGGCTACCTGCGCGAAGGAAAGCACTTCGCGACCGTGGCCGTGGGGTGCACCGGCGGCAAGCACCGCAGCGTCGCTGTCGCCGAAGAGCTCGCGAGCCGGATGCGTGCCGAGGGCGTCGACGTCCGTGTCGTGCACCGAGACCTGGGCCGCGAATGACCGGGCCCAATCTCCGAGGGCCCGATTCCCGCGGACCCGATTCCCGCGGACCCAGTGTGGTCGCCTTCGGTGGCGGCCATGGCCTGTCCGCCTCCCTCGAGGCGCTGCGCCGGGTCACCGACGACCTGACCGCCGTGGTCACGGTGGCCGACGACGGCGGCTCGAGCGGCCGGCTGCGGGCCGAGCTCGGCGCGCTGCCTCCCGGCGACCTGCGGATGGCGCTGGCGGCCCTGGCCGGGGACGACGACTGGGGCCGGCTGTGGGCCGACCTGGCGCAGCATCGTTTCGGCGGCGACGGATCCCTGTCCGGTCACCCGGTCGGCAACCTCATCATCACGGCCCTGGCCGACCAGCTCGGCGAACCGGTAGCCGCTCTCGACATGGTGGGCCGTCTCCTCGGGGCGGCCGGCCGGGTGCTGCCGGTCGCGACCGAGCCGCTGGAGATCGTCGCCGACGTCGTCGGTCTCGACCCGGATGACCCGGGCGCCCCGGTCGAGGTTCGTGGACAGGTGGCAGTCGCTACGACGGCAGGGCGGGTTGTCGCCGTACGGGTCGAGCCGCCCGAGCCGCCTGCGTGCGTCGAGGCGGTGCAGGCGGTCATGGAAGCCGACTGGGTCGTGCTCGGGCCGGGGTCGTGGTTCACCAGCGTGATCCCCCACCTGCTGGTGCCGGAGATGACCAAGGCGATCACCGGCAGCCGCGCTCGGCGGGTGGTGGCGCTCAACCTCTCTCCGCAGGCCGGTGAGACCGACGGGTTCTCGCCGGAGACCCATCTCGAGGTGCTTGCGGCCCACGCGCCGGACCTGGAGCTCGACGTGGTGATCGCCGATCGCAGTGCCGTGCCCGAAGGCGAGCGCGGACTGCGGGACGCCGCCAAGGGCTTCGGCGCGATCCTTGTGATCGCCGACGTCGCGCTCGGCGATGGCACTCCCCGGCACGACCCGGAACGCCTGGCGGCGGTTTATCGGGACATCTTCACGAACCACGGAGGCGATGCGGCATGGCGATGACGGCGGCGGTCAAGGACGAGCTGGCCCGGCTGCCGGTCACCAAGCCCTGCTGTCGGAAGGCTGAGATGGCCTCCTTGCTGCGCTTCGCCGGCGGCCTGCATCTCAACTCCGGCCACCTCGTCGTCGAGGCCGAGCTCGACGCCGGCGCGATCGCCCGCCGGCTCCGCAAGGACCTGGCCGAGGTCTACGGCCATGCGTCGGAGATGGCGGTCGTGTCCGCCGGGGGACTGCGCAAGGGGTCGCGCTACCTCGTCAGGGTGACCAAGGACGGTGACGCACTGGCGCGCCAGACCGGCCTGGTCGACGGGCACGGTCGGCCGGTGCGCGGTCTGCCACCGCAGGTGGTGTCCGGCGCCACCTGCGACGCGGCCGCGGCCTGGCGCGGGGCCTTTCTGGCCCACGGGTCGCTCACCGAGCCGGGACGGTCGTCGTCCCTCGAGATCACCTGCCCCGGACCGGAGTCGGCGCTCGCGCTGGTGGGAGCGGCGCGCCGTCTCGGCGTGCAGGCCAAGGCACGCGAGGTGCGCGGCGTCGACCGTGTCGTGATCCGCGACGGGGACGCGATCGGCGTGATGCTGACAAAGCTCGGCGCCCACGACAGCGTGCTCGCGTGGGAGGAGCGGCGGATGCGTCGCGAGGTGCGGGCGACCGCCAACCGCCTCGCGAACTTCGACGACGCCAACCTGCGCCGCTCCGCCCGGGCCGCGGTCGCGGCCGGCGCCCGGGTCTCCCGCGCGCTGGAGATCCTGGCCGACGAGGCGCCCGAGCATCTGTTGTCCGCGGGACGGCTCCGGCTCGAGCACTCCCAAGCCTCGCTGGAGGAGCTCGGCGCGCTCGGCGATCCGCCGCTCACCAAGGACGCCATCGCCGGGCGGATCCGGCGTCTGCTGGCGATGGCCGACAAGCGGGCGGATGACCTCGGCATCCCCAACACCGAGGCCAGCCTGACGCCGGAGATGCTCGCAGACGTGCAGTAGCGCTCCGATAACCTCGGGCTCACCTTTCGTCCTAAGCGTCATCGAGGAGTGAGCAGCGTGGCCACTCGAGTGGGTGTCAACGGGTTCGGCCGTATCGGCCGCAACTTCTTCCGAGCGCTGCTGGCCAGCGGACACGACCTCGAAGTCGTCGCCTACAACGACCTGGGTGACACCAAGACCATTGCCCATCTCCTGAAGTACGACTCGATCCTCGGCCGACTCGACGAGGAGGTGCAGGTCACCGACGACGGCATCCAGGTCGGCAGCCGGCACATCAAGGGTCTCGCCGAGAAGGGCGGCCCGGGCGCGCTGCCGTGGGGGGACCTCGGTGTCGACATCGTCATCGAGTCGACCGGCATCTTCACGAAGGGCGCAGACGCACGCCAGCACGTCGACAAAGGCGGCGCCAAGAAGGTCATCATCTCCGCGCCGGCGACCGACGAGGACATCACGATCGTCCTGGGAGCCAACGACGACAAGTACGACGGCAGCCAGACCGTCATCTCCAACGCGTCGTGCACGACCAACTGCCTGGCGCCGATGGCCAAGGTCCTCGACGACACGTTCACGATCGAACGCGGCCTGATGACGACGATCCACGCCTACACCGCGGACCAGAACCTGCAGGACGGGCCGCACAAAGACCTGCGCCGCGCGCGCGCTGCGGCCATCAACATCGTGCCGACGTCGACCGGCGCCGCGAAGGCGATCGGCCTGGTGCTCCCGCAGCTCAAGGGAAAGCTCGACGGCTACGCACTCCGGGTGCCGATCCCGACCGGCTCCGCCACCGACCTCACGGTCACCCTTGCGCGGGACACGAGCGTCGAGGAAGTCAACAGCGCGATGCGCGCTGCGGCCGACGGTCCGCTCAAAGGCATCCTTCGCTACACCGAGGACGAGATCGTCTCGACCGACATCGTCACCGACCCGGCGTCGTGCATCTTCGACGCGGGCCTGACCAAGGTCATCGGCAACCAGGTCAAGGTCGTCGGCTGGTACGACAACGAGTGGGGCTACAGCAACCGTCTCGTCGACCTCACGTCGCTCGTCGCGAGTCGGCTCTAGAGGCATGGGGCAAGGTCTTCCCGGCGTCGACTCCCTCGGCGACCTCGACGGGAAGCGCGTGCTCGTCCGCTCCGACCTCAATGTGCCGCTCGACCCCAATCCCGGCAGCACAGCAACCATCACCGACGACGGGCGGATCCGAGCGAGCGTTCCGCAGATCAACGCGCTGCTCGACGCCGGTGCCATGGTGTTGGTCTGTGCCCATCTCGGTCGACCCAAGGGTGGGCCCGACCCGAGGTACAGCCTGGCGCCGGTGGCGAAACGGCTCGGTGACCTGCTCGACTGCGAGGTGGAGTTTGTCGCTGACCCGACCGGCGGTGTGGAGGGCCCGCGATGGAAGGGCTTGCGCCGCAAGGTCGCGATGCTGGAGAACGTCCGCTTCGACCCTCGCGAGACGAGCAAGGACGAGGCTGAACGCGGCGAATACGCCGATCAGCTGGCCGGACACGCCGACCGCTACGTCGACGACGCGTTCGGTGCTGTGCACCGCAAGCACGCCAGCGTCTACGACGTTGCGCTGCGGCTGCCCCATGCCGCCGGCGACCTCGTCCGCCGCGAGGTCGACGTGCTCAACCGGCTGACCCGCGAGCCGCAACGGCCTTACGTCGTCGTACTCGGCGGTTCCAAGGTGTCCGACAAGCTCGCGGTCATCGAGAGCCTGCTGCCCGAGGTGGACACGCTGCTCGTCGGCGGTGGCATGTGCTTCACCTTTCTCAAGGCGCAGGGTCACGAAGTGGGTGACTCGCTGCTCGAGGCCGATCAGGTCGAGGCCGCCGGCCGGTTCCTGGAGACCGGCAAGGTGGTGCTGCCGGTCGACGTCGTCGTCGCGACCGAGGTCAGTGCCGACGCGGACACGAAGGTCGTTCCCGCCGATGGCATCCCGGCCGGGACCAAGGGTCTCGACATCGGGCCTCGAAGCGTCGAGCAGTTCGCCGCGGCGCTCGACGGTGCCCGCACCGTCTTCTGGAACGGGCCGATGGGTGTCTTCGAGCTCGCGCCCTTCGCGGCCGGGACCCGTGGCGTCGCCGATGCCATCGCGGCACTCGGGGGTCCGGATCACAGCGGTGCCCTGACAGTGGTCGGCGGCGGCGACTCGGCAGCGGCGGTGCGCGCACTCGGGATCGAGGAGTCGCGGTTCGGCCACATCTCCACCGGCGGCGGGGCAAGCCTCGAATATCTCGAAGGCAAGCAGCTCCCCGGTCTGACAGTGCTGGAGGAGTCGACGACATGACCGGTCGCAAGCCGCTGATGGCGGGCAACTGGAAGATGAACCTCCACCACCTCGAGGCCATCGCGCTGGTGCAAAAGCTCGCCTACACCCTGAGTGACAAGGACTACGAGGCCGTCGAGGTCGTCGTACTCCCGCCGTTCACCGCCCTACGCAGCGTTCAGACGCTCGTCGACGGTGACCGGCTGCGGGTGGGCTACGGCGCCCAGGACCTCTCTCCTCATGACTCCGGTGCCCATACCGGTGACGTCAGCGGCGTGATGCTGGCGAAGCTCAGCTGTGCTTACGTCGTGGTCGGCCACAGCGAACGCCGGGAGCACCACCACGAGACCGACGAGGTCGTCAACAGCAAGGTGCAGGCGGCCATCCGCCACGGGATGGTCCCGATCCTGTGCGTGGGGGAGTCGCTCGACGTACGCCGGGAAGGCGGTCAGGTCGCGCACGCAACCGGGCAGTTGCGCGCGGCGTTGAGCGGCGTCACCGCCGAGCAGGCCCGTTCGCTCGTGGTCGCCTACGAGCCCATCTGGGCGATCGGCACCGGCGAGGTGGCGACCCCCGAGGACGCCCAGGAGGTCTGCGGCGAGCTGCGGACGACGCTTGCCGACCTCTACTCCGGCGACCTCTCCGATGGCGTTCGTGTCCTCTACGGCGGTTCGGTCAAACCGGACAATGCGGCGGCGATCATGGCGCAGCCCGACGTCGACGGCGCGCTGGTCGGCGGGGCGAGTCTGTCGGTCGAGGACTTTGCCGCGATCGTCCGCTACGACCGCGACCACCGGGCCTGAGCAGCTCCAGGCCGCTGGATTTCGCGCTCAGCGCGCCGGGTGGAGGGTCGGCGTCGATCAGGTCACCGTCTGGTCACGATTTGCCATTCCGCCCCCGGGGGCGGTTCCCAGCGGGCCATGCGGGCCCTAGTTTGTGAGCGCTCGGCCGGTCCGGTCGCGGCGCATGCTGCGCCCACCCACCCCGGACCGCTACCACGAAGCACGGAGCCTGCGCTCCGGCAAGAAGGAGATAGTCCATGCGGACACGGTCACGCGGAGCTGTAGCCCTCGCGGGCATCGCAGCTCTCGCCACGCTCGCCACCGCTTGCGGTGGCAGCAGCAGCGGAGGCGGCCCCACCCCTGGCAGTAGCTCTTCTGCTGCGACTACCGGCTTCACGAAGTACGCGACGAACGCCGGCGGCACGCCCGCAAAGGGCGGCACCCTCAACGTCCTGGGCACGAGTGACACCGACTACCTCGACCCGAACGTGACCTACTACTCGCTCGGCTATGCCTACGTGCGGCCCATCAGCCGCCAGCTCTACACGTATCCCGCAGTCGTCGGCAAGACGACCGAGATCGTGCCGGACCTCGCGACCGCGATGCCCGAGGTCAGCGCCGACGGCCTGACCTACAAGGTCACCATCAAGGACGGCGTCAACTGGAACACGTCGCCGGCCCGAGCCGTGACCGCTGCTGACGTGGTGCGCGGTGTGAAGACCGCCTGCAACCCCTTCCAGCCGTTCGGTGGTCTGCCCAACTTCGACTTCCTGATCGAAGGCATGACCGACTTCTGCACCGGCTTCGGCAAAGAGAAGCCGACCGCGTCTGCCATCGCCAAGTACACCGAGAACACTGATCTGTCCGGTGTGAGCGTTGACCCGTCGAACCCGCAGACCGTGGTGTTCAAGCTGACCCAGCCCGCGACGTTCTTCGTCAACCAGCTCGCGCTGCCGACGTTCTCGCCGCGTGCGAAGGAGATGGACGACTACGTGCCCGCGAGCGCCCAGGCTGCTCAGCACACGGTCTCCGATGGTCCTTACGAGGTGTCGTCGTACAACCCGGCGCACCAGATCACCTACGTCCGTAACAAGTCATGGGACCCAGCGACAGACACCGTCCGCAAGGCCTACGTCGACAAGATCATCGTCACGATGACGGACGACCCGGAGTCGGGGCTTCAGCAGCTCGAGACCGGCACGGCCTCGGCTGACGTGGCGCTGTTCGGAGTTCTCGCGGCGGAGGTCCCCGGTCTGCTCGCCGACCAGGACCCCAACCTCAATGTCGAGTCCGAGATCGCGACCAACCCGTACATCCTCTTCAACACCCAGTCGCCGAACAACAACGGCGCGCTGAAGAAGCCCGAGGTTCGTCAGGCGATCTCTTACGCG
>JAVEEE010000093.1 GCA_030840615.1 Frankiaceae bacterium
TGGGGACGGCCGGCGTCATCAGCGTGGTCATCACCGGGCTCGCGACGCTGCTCCTGACCGGTCTCATCACCGCCGTCGTGGGCGAAGCCGTGCTCGGCCGCCCGGTCTCCGTCGCTGACGCGTGGAAGCAGCTGCGTCCGTTGTTCGGGCGGCTCATCGGACTGTCGATCCTCACCTTTCTCCTCTGGATCGCCGGCGCCTTGCCCGGGATCGTCCTTGCCGCCGTCGGCGCCGGCGTCGGCAGCGTCGCCGTTGCCGTCGTAGGGCTGCTACTTGCCCTTGCGGGCCTCGTCTACGTGTGGGCGTTGTTCGCGCTCGCGCCCGCGGCACTCGTCTTGGAGAAGCAGACTGCCCGCCGCGCGCTGGCCCGGTCACGCGCGCTGGTACGGCGCAGCTGGTGGCGGGTGTTCCTGATCCTGACCCTGGCGGTCGTCCTCGGCGTCGTCGTCAGCGGCATCATCAGCCTGCCGTTCGGCCTGGCCGGCGGCGGCCTCACGACGTTGGGTGATCGCACCTCCGGGGTGCAGTTCAGCTCGCTGGTGATCTCCGGTCTGGGCAGCCTGCTCGCGGCCACGTTGGTCCGCCCGTTCACTGCGGGGGTCTCGGCGCTGCTCTACATCGACCGGCGCATCCGCGCGGAGGCGCTGGACGTGACGCTGACGCGGGTCGCCGCCCGGACACCTGATGACCTGGCGCCAACGGCGGAGCCACCTGCCGGGTGATCACCGCCGTACCCCAGCCACCCGTCACGCGCGACGGCGCGAGTGCCGCCGCGCGCCGCGAGCTGTCCAAGGCGATCTACCACCGCTACGACGACCCGTGGCCGGTGCGACTCTTCAACGCGATCCAGCACTGGCTGGGTCATGTGCTCGACACTGTCGGCCGTCATGCGCCCGGGGGTTCGGCGGGGGCCGTCGCGCTGGTCATCGGCATCACCGGGCTGCTCATCGCCGCCCGCGTCAAGCTGGGTCCGCTGCGGCGCGAGATGCGTCTCGCCGGTGCGCTGCTCACCGATCGCGAGACGTCGGCGGCGGACTACCGAAGGCGGGCCGACGCGGCGGCCGCCGGCGGGCGTTGGGACGAGGCGGTCATCGATCGGATGCGCGCCATCGCCCGCGGGCTGGAGGAGCGCGGGATCGTCGACCCACGACCCGGTCGCACCGCGGACGAGCTGGCCCGTGACATCGGCGTCGTGCTGCCCGCGGCAGCAGCCGCCGTGCAGGCGGCGGCGCAGACCTTCGACGCGGTGGCTTACGGCGGCCGCCCGGCCGGCCCGGAGTCCTACGCCACCGTGGTGGCGGCGGACGCCCTCGCGATCGACCAGCGCAGGGTGGCCGCAGGAGCACCGGCTTGACCGCCGCGGCGGTCGAGCTGCCGCTCGACCTGCGCGCGGCCTGGCGACGAGCGCGTCTGCCGGTGGTGTTCGGGGCGCTCTTCCTGGGTGTCGCGCTGATCCTTGCCGTGGTGCAGAACGCACCGCCGGAGCGTCCCCTCGACCCACGGGACGCCTCCCCCGTCGGAGCGCGCGCGCTCGCCGGTCTCGTGCGCGACCGCGGGGTGGCGGTGCATCCGGTGTCCGACGTGTCGGCGACGCAAACCGACGCCAGCACCGTGCTGGTCACCGATCCGTCCGCACTCACGAAAGCCGCCCTGCGGCAGCTCGCCGCGTCGGCAGCCGACATCGTCGCCGTCGCGCCGACCGGCCGCGAGCTCGACGCCTTGGGAGTCGACGCGAAGGTGACCGGGAGCACGGCCGACCGCACGCTCGATCCGTCGTGTGGTTTCGGTCCGGCCCACGTCGCCGGCCGGGTGCGCTACGACGGCACTCTCTACCAGTCCTCGTCGCCCTCGATCGACGCCTGCTACCCGGACCACGGTGCGTCCGGTCTGTTGGTACAGCAACGCGGCTCCGGCCGCACGGTCGTCCTCGGCTCCGCGACCACCTTCGTCAACGACCGGCTCGCGGACGAGGGCGACGCCGCGCTCGCGCTCGGGCTGCTGTCCGGCCGCGGGCAACTCCTGTGGGTGCTTTCGCAGCCGGCCACCCAGGCACCGGCGGATGCCGATCACAAGAGCCTCATCGAGCTGCTTCCCGACCGGCTGCTCTGGTTGTTGTTGCAGCTGTTCGTCGTCGTCGTAGTCGTCGCGTTGTGGCGCGGGCGCCGACTGGGCCCCGTCATCGTCGAGCCGCTACCCGTCGTGGTCCGTGCCGCGGAGACTGTCGAGGGGCGGGCGCGGCTGCTGCGCGCGGCCCGAGCTCGTGGCACCGCCGCCACATCGCTGCGTACGGCGACACTGTCCCGGCTACGTGACCTGATCGGCACCGGCGCCGACGCGTCGCCGGCCGCTGTCGTCGAAGGTGTGGCACGGCGTACCGGACAGCCGGGAGGCGACATCGACGCGCTGCTCTACGGTGCGGACCCGACCGACGACGCAGCACTCGTTCGACTGGCCCGCGATCTCGACGCAGTGGAACGCGCGGTGAGAAACAGTTGACACCCATGACCTCGGAGGATCGTCCGTGAGCCCCACGACTTCGCCACGCAAGCGCACCAGTCGCGCCACGCCCAACGACGCGCGCACCGCGCTCACCGCGTTGCGCGACGAGGTGGGCAAGGCCGTCGTCGGCCAGGACTCGGTCGTGAGCGGGCTCGTCATCGCGCTGCTCTGCCGCGGCCACGTGTTGCTCGAGGGCGTGCCGGGTGTCGCGAAGACGTTGCTGGTGCGGTCGCTGGCCGCCGCGCTGTCGTTGGACACGAAACGCGTGCAGTTCACGCCCGACCTCATGCCCGGCGATGTCACCGGCTCGCTCATCTTCGACGCACGCACCGCGCGTTTCGAGTTCCGCCCCGGTCCCGTCTTCACCAACCTTCTTCTCGCCGACGAGATCAACCGCACCCCGCCGAAGACGCAGGCGGCGCTGCTCGAAGCGATGGAGGAACGGCAGGTGTCGGTGGACGGCACGCCACGGCCGTTGCCCGACCCGTTCGTCGTCGCGGCAACGCAGAACCCGATCGAGTACGAAGGCACCTACGCCCTTCCCGAGGCACAGCTCGACCGGTTCTTGCTGAAGCTGACGGTCGGACTGCCCGATCGTGATGACGAGGTCGCAGTTCTCGAGCGCCACCATGCCGGCTTCGACCCCCGCGACCTTGCCGCTGCCGGCATCCGGCCGGTCGCGGGAAACGCGGAGCTCGCCGCCGGCCGAGCCGGGGTCGCGGAGGTCACCGTGACGGGGGAGGTGATGGGTTACGTCGTCGACGTGTGCCGCGCGACCCGGACCACCGCGTCGCTCTCGCTGGGGGTCTCACCGCGCGGCGCAACGGCGCTCCTGGCAACCAGCAAGGCCTGGGCGTGGCTGTCCGGTCGCGACTTCCTCACTCCCGATGACGTGAAGGCACTCGCCCGCCCGACGCTTCGCCACCGGATCGCAGTGCGGCCGGAGGCCGAGCTCGACGGTGTCACCGCCGACGGCGTACTCGACGGCGTTCTCGCCGCTGTAGCCGTGCCCCGATGAGCAGCGAGGCGGATCGATGGCCCTGACCGGACGGGCGGCGCTGCTCGCGCTGGCAGGCTGTCTGCTCGTCTTCGCCGCGCCGCTGGACGGCGCGATGATCGGTTACGTCGCGCTGGTGCTGCTTGTCGTCATAACCGTCGACGTTGCTCTCGCCGCCTCCCCACGCACCGCCGCGCTCGGCCGGGCAGGAGCGACGAGCACGCGGTTGGGCGAGCCGGCAGATGTGGTGCTGACGATCCGCAACGAGGGCAGCCGCCGCCTGCACGCCTGGATCCGCGACGGCTGGCCGCCGAGTGCCGGCGCGGCACCCCGGCTGCAACGCGTCGACCTCCAACCGGGATTGCGGAGCCAGCTGACGACGACGTTGACCCCGACCCGTCGTGGCGAGCGCCGCGCCGGAGCAGTGACCGTGCGGAGCGCCGGACCGTTCGGCGTGGCCGCGCGCCAACGGACGCGGCCCGTTCCCGCGTCGATGCAGGTCCTCCCGCCGTTCACGAGCCGGCGCTTCCTCCCGGAGAAGCTGGCACGGCTTCGTGAGCTCGACGGCTCTGTCGCCGCACCGGTGCGCGGGCAGGGCAGTGAGTTCGACTCGCTCCGTGAATACGTCGTCGGCGACGATCCGCGCTCGATCGACTGGCGGGCCACGGCACGCCGATCCGACGTCGTCGTGCGCACGTGGCGGCCGGAGCGAGACCGCCAGCTGCTGCTGGTGCTCGACTCCGGCCGGACCTCGGCCGCGCGCGTAGGGGGCGCTCCCCGCTTCGACGCGTCACTCGACGCGGCTCTGCTGCTGACCGCGCTTGCCCGGCATGCCGGCGACCGCGTCGCGTTGCTCGCTCACGACCGGGAGCTGCGCGCGTCGGTCGACGCAGCCCACGGAGGCGGGACCCTGTCGGCGGTCGTCCGCGCCACCTCCGCAATCGAGCCGGCTCTGGTCGAGACGGACATGCGCGCTGTCGTCAGCCAGGCACTGCGCCGACTTCGCCGCCCGTCACTAGTCGTTCTGTTCACCGCGCTGGAGCCGGCCGCTGTCCACGAAGGGCTGCTGCCGGCCATCGGCCCGCTGGTGCACCGCCACGTGGTGATGGTCGCCGCGGTTGCCGACCCGGCGCTGGCCGCACTCCGCGCCGGCCGCGACGACAGCGAGGCCGTCTATGCAGCGGCAGCCGCCGAGGCAGCAGAGAACGACCGTCACAAGGTCACGTCAGCGCTCCGCCGCCGCGGTGTCGTGGTGACACAGGCGGGTCCCGACCTGTTCGCGTCGCACGTAGCCGACACTTATCTCGACCTCAAGGCGGCTGGTCGCCTGTAGGCGATGCCGCGCCGACGGGAGGCGACATGCTCGAGCTGCGACCAGGCTGTGAGTGCTGCGACCGCGACCTGCCGCCAGAAAGCCCGGACGCGCGTATCTGCACGTTCGAGTGCACGTTCTGCATTGACTGCGTCCGGGACGTCTACCACGACGCGTGCCCCAACTGCGGCTGCAACTTCGTGCCGCGTCCGATCCGACCAGC
>JAVEEE010000102.1 GCA_030840615.1 Frankiaceae bacterium
CGCGTTCTGCGACCAGCAGCACGTGCCGGCTCGAGACGATGCGCGCGAGCGCCGCGGCGGCGGTCTTGGTCGACGGGACATCCCCGTCGACGAGACCGGCGACAACGTGCACCCGGCCGCCGCGGGCGCGGTCGGACAACGCGCCGCGAAGCGCGGCGGCCTTCATCTTCTTGGGCGTCCGCTGCGAGTAGTCCCGGGGCTGCGGCCCGTGCACCACACCGCCGCCGACGAACTGCGGGGCCCGGATCGAGCCCTGGCGCGCCCGGCCGGTGCCCTTCTGCCGGTAGGGCTTGCGGCCACCACCGCTGACCTCACCGCGTGTCTTCGTGGAATGCGTCCCCTGGCGCGCGGCCGCGAGCTGCGCGACGACGACCTGGTGGATGAGCGGCACGTTGACCTGGACGTCGAAGATGTTCTCGGGCAGCTCAACCGTGCGGGCGAGGTCGCCGGTAGGCGACTGGACGTTGACAGAGCTCATCGCTTGGTCACACCCCTCGCACCACGAGCCAGCGGCGCCTTCGCAGCCGTGCGGACGAGAACGAGTGAGCCGGTCGGGCCGGGCACGGCCCCCTTGATGAGGATCACGCCTTTCTCGGCGTCCACCGCGTGCACGGTGAGGTTGAGCGTCGTCGTCTTTACGCCGCCCATCCGGCCCGCCATCCGGACGCCCTTGAACACCCGGGAGGGGGTGGCGCAGGCGCCGATGGAGCCGGGCGAGCGGTGCTTGCGCTCGACGCCGTGGCCGGCGCCCAGCCCCTTGAAGCCGTGCCGCTTCATGACACCGGCGAAGCCCTTGCCCTTGCTCGTCGCGACGACGTCGACGCGCAGCGTCTCGTCCTCGGCGGGAGCGAAGATGTCGGCAGTGATCTCCTGACCGACGGTGTAGGTGGACGCGTCGGTCGTGCGCAGCTCGACAACGTAACGCCGTGGCGGCACACCCGCCTTCTCGAAGTGGCCGGCGAGTGGCTTGTTGACCTTGCGCGGGTCGATCGCACCGAAGGCGATCTGCACGGCGTCATAGCCGTCCTTGTCAGGGGTGCGGACCTGGGTGACGACGCACGGCCCGGCCTTGACCACGGTGACCGGCACGAGCCGGTTCGCCTTGTCCCAGACCTGGGTCATGCCGAGCTTTTCGCCCAGGATGCCCTTCTGCTGCTTAGCCATCAGTTGCCCTCATCTTGGTGACGCAGCCCTACAGCTTGATCTCGATGTCGACCCCGGCCGGCAGGTCGAGCCGCATGAGCGAGTCGACTGTCTTCGGCGTGGGGTCGAGAATGTCGATGAGCCGCTTGTGCGTGCGCATCTCGAAGTGCTCGCGCGAGTCCTTGTACTTGTGCGGCGAGCGAATGACGCAGTAGATGTTCTTCTCGGTCGGCAGCGGCACCGGACCCGCGACCTGCGCACCAGTGCGAGTCACCGTCTCGACGATCTTGCGCGCCGAGCTGTCGATGATCTCGTGGTCGTAGGCCTTGAGCCGGATGCGGATCTTCTGTCCCGCCATCGCTGTTGTCACTGTCCTTCGGTCGTTGCCGCTGCTGTTGCGTTGTCCACACAAGTTGCGGCGGCCGAGTTTGGGGCTCGGCCGCCGCCGCTCACACTGCTACTTGACGATCTTGATGACTCGGCCCGCGCCTACGGTGCGGCCGCCCTCGCGGATCGCGAAGCGCAGCCCCTCCTCCATGGCGATCGGCTGGATCAAGGCGACCGTCATCTCGGTGTTGTCGCCGGGCATGACCATCTCGGTGCCCTCGGGGAGGGTCACGACGCCGGTCACGTCGGTGGTCCGGAAGTAGAACTGCGGGCGGTAGTTGTTGAAGAACGGCGTGTGCCGGCCACCCTCGTCCTTGCTCAGGATGTAGACCTGCGCCTCGAAGTCGGTGTGCGGGGTGGTCGTGCCGGGCTTGATCACGACCTGGCCGCGCTCCACGTCTTCGCGCTTGATGCCGCGAAGCAGCAGACCCACGTTCTCGCCGGCCTGGCCCTCGTCGAGCAGCTTGCGGAACATCTCGACGCCGGTCACGGTCGTGGTCATCTTCTCTTCCTTGATGCCCACGATGTCGACGGTCTCGTTGACCTTGACGATGCCGCGCTCGATCCGGCCGGTGACGACGGTGCCACGACCGGTGATCGTGAACACGTCCTCGATCGGCATCAGGAACGGCTTCTCGGTCTCACGTACGGGCTGCGGCACCGAGGTGTCGACCGCCTCCATGAGCTCGAGCAGCTTGGCGCTCCACTCGGCGTCGCCTTCGAGCGCCTTCAGTGCCGAGACGCGGATGACGGGAAGGTCGTCGCCGGGGAACTCGTACTGCGACAGCAGCTCACGAACCTCCAGCTCGACGAGCTCCAGGATCTCCTCGTCGTCGACCATGTCGGCCTTGTTGAGTGCCACCACGATGTAGGGGACGCCGACCTGGCGGGCCAGGAGGACGTGCTCCTTCGTCTGCGGCATCGGGCCGTCGGTCGCCGACACCACGAGGATCGCGCCGTCCATCTGCGCGGCACCCGTGATCATGTTCTTGATGTAGTCGGCGTG
>JAVEEE010000125.1 GCA_030840615.1 Frankiaceae bacterium
GTCCGTTTCCCGATCCCCTCGAGCTCCGCTGCAATGCGCAGGTCGTCCCCATGCAGGCCGAGCAGCCCGTTGGCGTTCATCCGCTCGAACTCCGGGCTGGCCGTCCGGTGCCACACGTCAGGCACTCATCACCTCCGCTTCGCGGGATCAGTATCCGCCCTGACGTCCCGGACCGGGTCCCGAGCGGGCAGGCAGTCAGGCGATCGGGCGGTCCGTCGGCAGGATCGGCGCCGGCAGCTGCGTGTCACCCATCAGATGCCGGTCGACCGACGCCGCACAGGCCCGACCCTCGGCGATGGCCCACACGATCAGCGACTGCCCGCGACCCATGTCACCGCAGACGAAGACCCCCGGCACCGACGTGGCCCACTCCGTGTCCCTCGCGACGTTGCCGCGCTGGTCGAGCTCGACGCCCAGCCCGTCCAGCAGCGATCCGCGCTCAGGGCCGACGAAACCCATAGCGAGCAGCACGAGCTGGGCCGGGAGTTCGCGTTCGGTGCCGGCGATCGGCTGGAACTTCTCGTCGACGTCGGTCAGCACCAGCGCCCGGACGTTGCCGGAGTCGTCGCCGGCGAACTGTTGGGTCGAGACGGCGAAGATCCGGTCGCCGCCCTCCTCGTGAGCGCTGGAGACACGGAAGATCATCGGGTAAGTAGGCCACGGCATCGAGTCGACGCGCTGGTCCGGTGGGCGCGCGAGGATCTCGAGCTGGCTCACCGACCGGGCGCCCTGCCGGATCGCCGTACCGAGGCAGTCCGCACCCGTGTCGCCGCCACCGATGATGACGACGTCCTTGCCCACGGCGGTGATCGGTGGCTGCCCCGTGTCGTCGAGCACGGGGTCGCCCTCACGCACCCGGTTGGACCACGGCAGGTAGTCCATCGCCGGATGAATGCCGCCGAGCTCACGGCCGGGGACCGGGAGGTCGCGCGGAGCGGTCGCACCGCCTGCGAGCACCACCACGTCGTAGCGCTTGCGCAGCTGCTCCGCGGTGATGTCTCGTCCGACGTCGACACCCGGCCGGAAGCGGGTGCCCTCCTCGCGCATCTGCTGCAGCCGCAGCTCGAGGTGGCGCTTCTCCATCTTGAACTCGGGGATGCCGTAGCGCAGCAACCCGCCGATGCGGTCGGCCCGCTCGAACACCGCGACGGTGTGGCCCGCCCGGGTCAGCTGTTGCGCGGCGGCGAGACCGGCCGGGCCGGAGCCGACGACGGCGACGGTCTTCCCGGACAGGCGTTCGGGCACCTGCGGGGTGATCCAGCCCTCGTCCCACGCGCGGTCGACGATCTCGACCTCGACCTGCTTGATGGTGACCGGGTCCCCAGGTCCCGACGGCGAAGCGATGCCGAGCACGCACGACGTCTCGCACGGCGCCGGACAGAGGCGACCGGTGAACTCCGGGAAGTTGTTGGTCGCGTGCAGCCGCTCGATGGCCTCGCGCCAGTCGTCGCGCCAGACGAGGTCGTTCCACTCCGGGATCAGGTTGCCGAGCGGGCAGCCCTGGTGGCAGAACGGGATGCCGCAGTCCATGCAGCGCCCGGCCTGCTGCTGCAGCCGCTCGTTCGGAAACTCCTCGTAGACCTCGTGCCAGTCGAGGATGCGTACGTCGACCGGCCGTCGCGTCGGGGTCTCGCGCGCAGTGGTGAGAAAGCCGCGGGGATCAGCCATGTGCGGCCGCCATGATCGCCTGGTCTACGTCGGCGCCTTCGGACTCGGCAGCCCTGGCCGCTTCGATGACGCGCTTGTAGTCCCGCGGCATGATCTTGCCGAAGCGCTCGACTGCCTCGTCCCAGTCGGCCAGCAACGCCGCGGCGACGGTCGATGCCGTCTCGCCTGCATGGCGAGTGACGACGTCACGCAGGAACGCCCGGTCGTCGTCGTCGAGGGGGTCGAGATCGACCATGTCGCGGTTGAGCCGCTGCTCGGCGAGGTCGAGGACGTAGGCGACCCCACCGCTCATGCCCGCCGCCACGTTGCGCCCGGTCGGTCCGAGGATCACGACGCGTCCGCCGGTCATGTATTCACAGGCGTGGTCACCGACACCTTCGACGACGGCGGTGGCCCCCGAGTTGCGAACGCAGAACCGCTCCCCCACGACTCCGCGGATGAAGGTCTCGCCGCCGGTCGCGCCATAGAGGATGACATTGCCGGCGATGATGTTGTCCTCCGCGCGGAACGGCGCGTCCGGCGCCGGCCGTACGACAAGGCGACCACCGGACAGTCCTTTGCCGAGGTAGTCGTTGGCGTCGCCGACAAGCCGCAAGGTGACACCGGAGGGAACGAACGCGCCGAACGACTGCCCGGCCGACCCCGTGAAGGTGACGTCGACGGTGCCGTCGGGCAACCCCTCCTCGCCCCAACGCTTCGTCACCTCGTGGCCGAGCATCGTGCCCACCGTGCGGTTGACGTTGCGGATGGGGAGCTCGAGCTTGACGGGGACCATGCTCGACAGTGCTCCCTCACTGAGCTGGATGAGGGTGTTGTCCAGCGCCCGGTCGAGACCGTGGTCCTGCGCCGAGGTGCAGTGCCGGGCACCCGCGACGTCGGGCACGTGGAAGATCGGCCTCAGGTCGAGCCCACTCGCCTTCCAGTGGTCGACCGCTTCGGCCGTGTCGAGCATCTCGGCGTGCCCGATGGCTTCCTCGATGGACCGGAAGCCCAGGGCGGCAAGGTGCTCGCGCACCTCCTCGGCGATGAACTCGAAGAACGTGATGACGAACTCCGGCTGCCCGGTGAACCGCTTGCGCAGCTCCGGGTTCTGGGTGGCGACTCCGACCGGGCAGGTGTCGAGGTGGCAGACGCGCATCATGATGCAGCCGGAGACGACGAGCGGCGCGGTGGCGAAGCCGAACTCCTCCGCACCCAGCAACGCGGCGATGACGACGTCGCGCCCGGTCTTCATCTGGCCGTCGACCTGCACGACGATTCGGTCGCGCAACCCGTTGAGCAGCAGCGTCTGCTGCGTCTCGGCCAGACCGAGCTCCCAGGGCGCGCCCGCGTGCTTGAGCGACGTCAACGGGGACGCTCCGGTGCCGCCGTCGTGACCTGAGATCAGTACGACGTCTGCGTGGGCCTTGCTGACACCGGCGGCCACTGTTCCGACGCCCACCTCGGCCACGAGCTTCACGTGAACGCGCGCTGCCGGGTTGGCGTTCTTGAGGTCGTGGATGAGCTGCTTCAGGTCCTCGATCGAGTAGATGTCGTGATGCGGCGGCGGTGAGATCAGCCCGACACCGGGGGTCGAGTGACGCGTCTTCGCGATCCAGGGATAGACCTTGTGCCCCGGCAGCTGACCGCCCTCGCCGGGTTTGGCGCCCTGCGCCATCTTGATCTGTAGGTCATCGGCGTTGGTGAGGTAGTCGCTGGTCACGCCGAACCGGCCGCTCGCAACCTGCTTGATGGCGGAGCGTCGCTCCGGGTCGTGCAGCCGGTCGGTGTCCTCGCCGCCCTCGCCGGTGTTGCTCTTGCCGCCCAACCGGTTCATCGCGACCGCGAGAGTCTCGTGCGCCTCCGCGCTGATCGAACCGTAGGACATCGCGCCGGTGGCGAATCGCTTCACGATCTCGGCAGCCGGCTCGACCTCGTCGATCGGGACCGGCGGCCGGGTGCCGTGCTTGAGCCGGAACAGTCCGCGCAAGGTCATCAGGCGTTCGGCCTGCTCGTCCACGGCCGCGCTGTAGTCCTTGTAGACGTCGTAGCGTCCCGACCGGGTCGCATGCTGCAGCGTGAACACCGTCTGTGGATTGAACAGGTGGAGCTCACCCTCGCGGCGCCACTGGTACTCGCCGCCGATGCCGAGCCGGCGGTGCTTGTGCGGGATGCGCGGATAGGCGTGGCGATGTCGCGCCGCGACCTCGGCGGCGAGCACGTCGAGGCCGACGCCTCCGAGGCGCGAGG
>JAVEEE010000129.1 GCA_030840615.1 Frankiaceae bacterium
CGCATCGCCTTGGCGCTGGACGGGCTGAGCACCTGGGTGCCGTCCGCGGCGCGGCCGTCGTCCAGGTGCATCCGCGCCAACGCCAGGAGCTCGCGCGCCGGCGCCGTGATGACGCCGGCGGGTCCCATCGCCCGGGTGAAGAACCAGATCGGCGCGACCTCGGGAGCACCGTCGGCACCGGTTGGCAGGTGGCCGACCGCGGCCCGCCGCAGGATCGCCTCGTCGGCGAGCGTCACGGTATCGACCGCGCCGAGCGGCTCGAGCAGATGCGTGCGCAGCGCAGCATCCCAGCTCACGCCCCGGAAGTGTTCGATCAACCGGCCCAGCAGCGTGAAGCCCGAGTTGCAGTAGGAGAAGAAGGCGCCCGGCGGGCTGGTCTGCGCGAGACCCGACATCGCCTCGACGTACTTGGTGATGCAGTCGTCGCCGCGGCCGAAGTCGTCGAAGACGTCGCCGTCCATGCCGCTGGTGTGGCTCATCAGCTGCCGGATCGTGATGGTCGCAGCGGCCGTCGGGTCGGCGTTGCTGAACGACGTCAGATAGTCGGCGATCGGGCTGTCGAGGTCGATCAGGCCCTCGTCGACCAGCTGCATCACGAGGGTGGCGGTGTAGATCTTCGAGATCGAGCCGATCTGGAAGATCGTGTCGGGAGTGACCTCGACACCCGTTCGCACGTTGGTGAGCCCGGTGACCGCCTCCACCACCTGGTCACCGCGCTGCACGGCAACCGATGCCCCGACGACACCGTGCTTGGTCGCAAGATCGTCGAGCCGCGACTGCAGGCTGCCGGCGAGATCGTCCATCGATGTCATGTCGCTCCTCCGTGTCTGCTCAACGGTAGGTGCGCCAGGCGGCAAGCAGCGACGTGCGATCCGACGAGTCCCACGCCATCCGATCGTGCCCGCGAACGAAGCGCCGAGGTGTCAGACGTGGCTTCGGTGCGCGGCTCGCAACACCAGCTTCGCGACCTCCTCGACCGCCCGGGCCCGGTCCGGCAGGTCGTGAGCACCCGTCGGTTCGAGCGACACCGCCGCCCGGGCGAGGTCATCGATCCCGGCGTGCACCGCTCCCAGCGCCGCGCCGCCGGGGCCCACCACGGACAGGGTGCGCAGCGCGTGCGGGAGGCGCAGCACCCCGGCGAAATGCCGGCGTAGTGACAGTGACCGCACCGGAGCGTCGGCCGGCAGATCGAGCTCGTAGGTCGCCGAGTCGGCACCGACGCTGAAACCGCCGCCGGTCGCGTGCCACCGGCTGCCGTCCGTGCAGTCGACGTGTCCGACGACGGGCACCTGCCGGGACGGGTCGGCACGAAACGCCGCGACGTCGCGGATCTCGGCCACCAGTTCGACGGTGACCCGGCCGAGCCCGGCGAGCTGTCCCGACAGCCGCTCATGGGTGCGCACGCCCAACGGAGGGTCCGTCATCGCCGTCGCTCGGTCGTCCAAGCCGACCCCCGCCGCCTCCATCCCGGACAGGTAGCGGTGCGCGTCGCGGTGACCCATGTCGATGAGGGTGTCGGCACTGATCCGCCCGGCGTAGAAGTCGGGGTCGAGCGGCAGCGGCACTTCCGGCTTGACGACGTGCAGCACCACCGGTGTCGTCGTACCGTGCACCGGCTCCCCGCCGAGCCGTCGCCGGTTGATGTCGGCGACTACCTCCAGCTCTGCCTGCAGGCCACCGTTGGCACTCATCTCGATCATGTGCACGTATTGCTCGAACGGGCCGTCGCCGTAGCGCTCGGTGTTGCCGATGCACCACACGAGCCAGACCTCGGTGGCGCCCCGGCGGACCGCCTCCAACACGTTCGCGTCCTTGATCCAGACGGCATCGGTGAGGATGCGGCCGCGGGTCCGCACGGCCGGCATGAGCATGGGCAGCGAGACAGCCGCAACCAGCACGTCGAGGTCGATCTCGTCGTTGGGCACCGCGAGGCACGTCTTCGTGGCGAAGTCACACACGTTGACCGTGCCCACCGCACCCGTTCGCGCGGTCGCGGAGCGCACCTCGGCGACGTCGATGCCGAGGTGAGGAAGCACGTGATCGCGGACGCCGGAGGCGTCTCCGAGCGCAGGCCACTGAGCCGGGCCGCGCACGAACTCGCGCCAGGGCAGCAAAGCGGAGAACTCCTTGACGTCGAGCGCGCTCCATCGCCGTACGATCTCGGCCGGCTCCAGCCCCGACAGCAGCATCCCCGTCGTGAACGTGCCACCGGACGTGCCGTCGACGTGACCGAACGACAGCCCGGCGTCCGCGAGTGCCCGGACGACCCCGGCCTGCCATGCGACGCGCATCCCGCCGCCGGCGAGCACCAGCGCCCGTCGCGGCTCCGCACCCGCCGCAACGCCGAGCAGCCCGGTCACGCCGGCAGCCCGGTCATGCTGGTCATGTGCGGCGCCGTTGGCGCACGCACCAGGCCACGGCAAGTACGCCGCTCGCCGCGTCCTGTGCCGAGACGAGCAGCGCCAGCCGACTGAACACGCCGCGGCGTACGCCGATCGCCACCGCGGCGGCGGCGCCGAGCTTCTGCGTGGCTCCCCACGCGACGACACCCGTCTCGGGCTCACTCGCGTGCAGGGCCTGCAGCTGCAGGCCGCCGATGACAGTCATGAACATGCCGACGGTCGCGAACCCCTGGCGGCTTCCCGGTGTGTTCTCGGCGCCCAGCACGTGCAGCACCCGGCCGGCGGCACACATCTGCACGAGGCCGCTCACCGCGGTCAGCGCGGCGATTCCCTCCAGCATCCGGGTGAGGCGGTCGTCCGAGATCGCCGTCGTCATCGCGTCACCCGTCCGACGTCGCCGGCAGCCAGGACGCACCAGACCGCTGCGACCCACACCGCGGTCGTCGTCATCCACCGCACGTTGTTCCAGTGCATCCACTTCCCCAGCTCCGTGGTCAGCTCGTGGGGGTCACGGCTCTCCTCGATCCGGGTGTTGACCGGGACGAGGTAACGCCGGAACACGCCGAGGGTGATGTAGAGCCAGGCGAGCGACACCGCGATCGCCAGCGACGCCCAGGACCACCACGACAAGGCGAGGACCGCCACGCCGCTGACGGTCGCAATCGGGAAGAGGATCGTGAAGAAGCGGGTGGCCGCCTTGACCGGACCGGTGAAGTGCACGCCGACGTTGTCCGGGGTCAGTCCGACCCAGCTCTGGTAGAGGAAGAGCCTGACGCACCACATCGTGCCCGCATACACGCTCGCGCAGGCGAGGAACACCGCGAGGCACGCGGTGAGGGCCGCCGCCATCAAGAGTCCGCGGCGCCGAGTGCCGACCCGTGTGGCGCATTGGGTGGCTCGAGCCACTGCTCCGACATCGTGAGGTCGACGACCGAATCGATGCCTTCCTCGACCGGTGCCAGCGGAGTGTCGGAGGTGACGAACCAGCTCTCGATGTGGTCGTCGAGGATGCCGTGGGTCTCCGGCAACCACACCGTGAACAGCGGCCGGCCGCTGATGTCGAGCGTGCGCAGCGGGTCGACCCGCGGGCTGTCTCCGAGGTAGAGCCGCGCGCCGGCCCAGCGCCCGACGGCGACGTGTGCCTTGGCCTGAAACGCGACCGAGGACCGCATGAGCATGCCGCGGAAGGTGCAGTAGTTGCTGGACGAGACCGACAGCGGGATGCCGGGGCTGCGCGGCACGTCGATCTCGATGCGGACGGCGAGCTGCCCGTCGAGGTCGTACTGGCTGGTGACTTCGCGGTCGCTGATCGTGTAGTCGAGATTGGCCTGGTGCTTGGGCATGCCCCAGATGCCCTTCCCGCCACGCACGGAGATCTCGGTGCTGACCGGAAGGTCCAGAACGTACTGCCCGGTGCCGTAGTGCCCGCGCAGCAGCATCGGCAGCAATGCGGGCGCCGGTCCGGCGCCGTGCGTGCAGGCGATCGCGACCGAGAACTCGATGTAGGACCCGATGTCGGTCGTCCGGTAGTCGATGACGGTCAGGAACAACACCCCTCGACCGTTGGGCAGGCGCAGCGGATGCACCTCTCCACCTGGCAGCAGTGCCGCAGCGGCCGCTGCGTCGATGCCGAATCCCACCATCAAGGCGGGGCTGTGCTCGGAGTTGACCGGCATCATGAACGGGATGCCGTCGACCCGGGCGTAGCGGCCGGTGAGACGACGCTGACGGCGCAGATCGGTGCTCACTGCTCCAGCTCCTTCAGGATCGTCGGGAAGATGTCCGTCGCTGCGCGCGCACCCAGGAAGATGTCGAGATGGCCGTAGCGGTCGAACCGATGCAGTGCGTGGTAACCGGGCCGATGCATGTCCAGCCAGCGGAAGGTCCGCTCCTGCGACTCGGGCAGGAAGCAGCGGTTGCGTTGGCCGGCGAGAAGTGCGATCCGCGCATCCGTCTGAGGTGGCTGAGCCACGACGCTGGCCGGCAGGGCGGGCTCGTCGGTCACCCGGACGAGATGGCCGCGGGCGGCGCAGCGATCCATCTGGCGGAAGAAGCTCATCGGCACCGCGCCGAACTCGTGCCGCAGCCAGTCGTGTGTCGCCTCATTGAGGTTTTCGTGCCGCCACAGCGCCGGGAAGCCGGCGCCGTAGGTGAAGCTGACCATCCGGCAGACGGAGTTGTGGCACTCGCGGTGCGTCGCGCGCACCGTCGTCACGATCGCTTTCGACAGCAACGTCGGCGGGTTGTCACCCCACGCCGGATCGATGAACTGCGTGAAGCGCGCAACCAGCGGGACAGCGTTGTGAATCTTCAGCCGCGACCACAGCGGGATCACCGGGTGCAGGGAAACCGCGTTGGAGACCACGCTGGTCACCTGCGGCAGCAGCCCGGCGACCAGGGACATCATGAAGCTCGTCGACCCCTGACAGTGCACGACGGCCCGCAACGTCGGGCTGCCGGTCTGCTCGCTCACCGTGCGGACCGCGGCGGGATGGTCGTGCACGGCGGCCGCGTCGAGCGTCCACTCCGTCGGTGCGAGGTCGATGCTGGCCCGCCAGTTGAGCAGCCAGACGTCCCAACCGGCGTCGAGAAGCGCGTCGACGACGGTCTCGTCGGTCGGCGGGCGGAAAAGGTTGGCGCGGACACCGGCGCCGTGGACGAGCAACACCGGACCGCGGACGGCGGCACGAGTCCCTTCGACGTGCACCAGGTTGAGCGGGTGACCATCTCCGGCCACGAACGGGACGACCGTCTCGGTCGTCCCCACACTCACGCGGACACCTGGGTGGCAGGTGGGACGACCTGCGCGGGGATCGGTGCAGGCACAACCGGATGCTCGATGCGCACCGGTGCCTCGATGAGCATCGGCTGCAGTGGTTTCTCCGGCACGAGCCAGGGGTCGTCCGCCGCGCCCAGCGGCGCGAACTGCCAGCGCCGCGGCACGTCCCGCAGACCGACGGGGAAGACGGTCAGCGATCCGTCCCGCGCGATGTGCAGCCGCAGGAAGTTCTTGCGGTCGCCCGACGACATCGAGCTGAAAAGCTCGTTGGTGTTGAACCCGGCAAACCGGTCCGCCAGATAGAGGTACGCCGCAACGACCTCGCTCGCCAGCAGGCCGCCGACGATCATGTCGAAGGCGACGACCGAGGTGAGCAGCCACCGGTCGGACACGCCGCTGAGGACGTGCACGCCGAGGTAGGTGACCGCAACGCCGAGGGCTAGCTGAACGGTCGCATGCAACGTCCCGACGACGATCCCGGCGGGTCGTCGGGATTGCTTGGTGAACGCGACGAGCATCAGCCACACGAGCAGGGTGGTGAGCACCGCGGGCAGGCTGCGGACCAGCCCCGACAGCAACGTCGGGTAGCTCGCGTCCCGGATGCCGCCGCGGGAGAGAAGGCTCGTCCACACAGCCATTGCGACGATCGCCTGCACCACGCCCATGAGGCCGACGAAGCCCTTGTTGCGCCACGGCAAGATAAATGCGCGGGTCGCGATCTTCTCCGAGTCGGCGCGGTCGGGGAACCTCGCGGTCAGCTGGTAGCGCCGGGGCTCCGTCTTGTGCCGGGCCCGCGACTCCACCGGCGGCACCGTCAGGTGTTCGGGCAGACCGTGCGTCGCCGACAGGAAGGCGCCGCCGCCACCCGCCGTGATGCGATGCCGCGGTCCGTCGACCTCGGCGTAGTGCACGTAGTGGTGGCTGTCGCCGGACAGCATCACCTGCGCAACCGCGCCGGTGGGTTGGATCATCGTTCGGTCGAACCAGTCCAACACGGCGTAGCACTCCGGGTCGCCCCGGTTGCAGTTGACCCAGGCGGGCGTAGCCGTGCACAGGATGACGCCGTCGCCGGGTTGCAACTGGGCCGCCCGCTCGAGGAAGTAGCGACGCTGCGGGTCGTCGACGTAGGTGTTGAACTGCACGTCGATCCCCCACAGCCACCACCGGTGCGGAAGCTGGACGGCGAAGTAGCTGCGGGCCTGGCGAGTGCGCCAGCGGCCGATGTTGGCGCCTTGGCAGAACACCCGCAGAAACGACGTGAGCCCGTCGTACCAGTCGTGGTTGCCGGGAATCGCGTAGAGCGACGGCTCGTCGCTCTTGTCGATGGCGGGCCGCGCTGCGCGGTAGGGCCCCACGACCTTGTTCTCGTAGCCGCTCGCGCACGCGGTCGGGTAGCACTGGTCGCCACCCATCACCAGCAACTGGCCGCGGGGCGTCGTGACCGCCAGCTCGTCTCCGAACGGCAGCTGCAGCGTCGGTTGCGCGAGCAGGCTTGCCATCGCGTAAGTGGCGTCGAAGCCGTCCCCGAGGTCGGAGACATAGTCGACCCACGCCTCGTCCTGTCCCGACAGGTCCTCGGGCTCGCCGGCCGGCAGGGCGGCCATCACCTCGCGCTTGTCGAGGTATTCGCCGAACACGCCGCTGATGACCACGCGAAGAGCGGCCTGCCCGAGCAACCGGGGCGAGAGCCAGCGCGCCATCGACGCGCGGGTGAAGTCGAGGTCGTCGTCCGACGTCGGACGCGGGTCGACGGTCATGGCGCTGCCGACTTCGGACTGCCGGCGTGCCCGGGACCGTAGACGTCCCAGAGCTCGCCGACGAACAGCCTCCCGAACTTCATCAGACCGCCCGCGGCATCGACTCCCGACGGCCCATCGACGCGGAACGTCGTCAGCTGCCGGGCGAAGTCGAGCAGGTGGATGTGCAGCACACCGGCGGCCACCACGGTGGCCGTCGCGTCGTCGGCCGCTCGCACGTGCCCTTGCAGGACGCGGGTGAAGAGCGTGGAGGTGTCCGGCCACACGTCGAGACCGGGGTCGTCGCGCACCTCTTTGTGTCCGACGAGTGTCAGGTCGTGGCCCGTGCCGTCGGTGAAGAACAGCCGGTAGAGCATTCGCCGGACTGCGGGCGCCTCCTCGACGAACAGGTTGAACACGCCTTCGGACACAGGCAGCCGGCCACCGAGGGCGGGGCAGTCGACCCAGCCGGTAGCAGCACCCGTGTGCTGCCGGTCGCCGACGAACTCGTCGATGTCGTCCATGCGGATCGTGAGATGGAACATCAATGCCGTGTCGTCGCGGCGACCGGCCGAGTCACCGGTGACGGGATCCGACTCCCCGAAGGCGACGTAGCCCTTCATCTCTTCGGTGAACGCGACGCTGGTCGCGGATGAAGACGGGGCGCGCTCGGCCGCTTCGGGCACGTCCGCGCGCTGTTCCGGCACTGGCCGGGCGGCACCGGCGGTGCGGCGGCTGCGTGTCTCGAGGATGTGTTCGGCGGCGCGATTGGCGAAGGCGGCGATCGTCAGTGACGGGTTGGCTCCTACCGGCCCTGGCATCGCTGCGCCGTCGGTGACGAACAGGCCGGGGTGGCCGAACACCTCGCCATGCGCGTCGACGACGCCATGGGCGGAGTCGGCGCCCATCGAGGCGCCGCCGAGCGGGTGCACGGTGATGACGCGCTCGAGGTGGGACAGCGGACTCTGGACGAAGTGCCCGTCTACGGAGTCGGCGACACCCTTCATGGCGTCGCGCACCCGGTCGAAGTAGCCCTCGCTGGTCTCGGTCGTCCAGTCGATCTCGAGCCGGTCGCCGTCGAGGGACATCGTCCCGTCGGGGACATCGCGACCCATCCCGAGCAGCGCTGTCGACGACGCCGACACGTGCCCATCGCCGAGCAGCTCGGCGATGCGTCCACCGATGCGGGTGCGGCGGTCGCGATGCCAGCTCGCGGTGACGCGGTCGACCGCGAACCGCAGCCCACGGACGATCTCGCCGGGCAG
>JAVEEE010000138.1 GCA_030840615.1 Frankiaceae bacterium
CACGCCGACCCGTTTACCAACGCGGTGCGCGTCGCGGTGATGACGTTGCGGCGCAAACTCGGCGACCCGCCAGTGATCGCGACGGTGTCGCGCGTCGGCTACCGGCTCGGAGGCTGACCCGAGTGGGTATGGGCTCGCGCCGCCGCACCTATCTCGCGCTCGCGGTCGTTGCCGTCACCGGCTACCTGGCCAACAGGATCTTCCGGTCGGGACACGGCGTGCTCGGTTGCGCGTCGGCCCCGGCGCGCGCGCTCAACCTGTGCAACGGCTACAGCGGATACCGCCCGATCGTGCGGTGGGTCATCGGCGGGCTACTCGTCATGCTCGCCGTCGCTGTCGTCGTGAGTCTCGCGCGGTGGGCACTCAACCCGATCCGCGCGTTCACCGCGACCGTCGGCCGGCTCGGCCCGCAAAATCTCGGCGAGCGGGTGCCGGTGACGCGCGAGAACGACGAGACGACTGCGCTCGCGGTCGAGCTCAACCGGATGATGGACCGGCTGGCGGCCGGTTATGAAGGTCAGCGCAGTTTTGCGGCCAACGCGTCACACGAACTGCGCACGCCGTTAGCGGTGCAGCGCGCGCTGATCGAGGTCAGCATGTCGGCGCCGCTCACCACCGACCAGATGGAGCTGCTCACCCGACAGCTGCTCGAGACGAACGAGCGCAACGAGCGGCTGATCGAGGGCCTGCTGGTGCTCAGCGAGAGCGAGCGTGGGCTCGTCGGCACGGCGCCACAGCGACTGGACATGATCACGCAAACGGTCGTCGACCGGCACCTCGATCTGGCCGAGCAGGCCACCGTCAAGCTGCACGTCGACGTCGCCCCGCGCACGGTCATGGGCGAGGCTGTCCTGCTCGAGCGACTCGTGACCAACCTCGTGCAGAACGCGATCAAGTACAACCGTCCTGGCGGGTGCGTCGCGGTCCACGTGGCCGAGACTCCGGCGCTGCGCGTGACGAACACCGGCACGGCCGTTGCGGCCGAAGACGTGCCCGCGCTCTTCGAACCGTTCCGGCGGCACTCCGGCACCCGCATCGATCACAGCGGTGGTGCCGGCCTTGGGCTCACGATCGTTCGGTCAATCGCCCAGGCACACGGTGGCAGTGTCACCGCGGCGGCGGGCGCTGACGGCGGGCTCGAGGTCGGCGTGCTCCTGCCGACGGGAGAGGAGTGACGTGGCCAGACTGATCTATTCGGCAATCGTTTCCCTCGACGGCTACGTCGAGGACGAAGCGAGGCGACTTCGACTGGGGCGCGCCCGACGAAGAGGTGCATGCGTTCATCAACGAGCTCGAGCGTCCGATCGGCACCTACCTCTACGGGCGATGGATGTACGAGGCAATGGTCGTGTGGGAGACCGTCGATACGGGGGAAGATCAGGCGCGCTTCCGCAGCGGCGTAGTCCATCTCCATTACGCGCTGGGCCGGTCCTTCTGACCATTGCTATCGACGGTCGGGACTGCGAGGCTCCGACGAGGAAGCCATTAGCGAAGGGACATACATGACAAAGGCCACGGACAACATCGCTCTCGTCCGCAAGGGGTTCGAAGCTTTCAACAAGGGCGACGTCGCGACACTCAAAGAGGTCCTGACCGCCGACTGCGTCCAGCACATGGCCGGGAAAAACCGGTTCAGTGGCGATCACAAGGGTCGCGACAACATGCTCGAGATGTACGGCGAGATCGGCGCGTTGACCAATGGCACCTTCCAAGCTGTGCTCAACGACGTCTACGCGACCGACCACGGTGTGATCGCGATCTTCACCGCGACGGCGACCCGCAACGGCCAGAGCCTCGAGCAGAGGAACGCAATGGCGTTCACGATCGTCGACGGCAAGGCGACCGACCTGGACGAGATCCCACTCAACGGTGAAGTGAACGACGCCTTCTGGGCCTGAGACGCGACGTGGGCGGTAGGGGCCGCCACGAATGTGACGTCGACCCCTACCGCTGGTTCGCCGCGGTCTCGCGACGTCCGCCGTAAGAGGCGACCAACGCATCCGCCACGATCGCCGCGTCTGCTTCGGCGAGGTCCGCCGGATACTCCGGCAGCAGGTCGTCCCAGACGACCAGCCACGAGCCGGACAGCTGAGCCTGGCCCTCAGGTCGGGCGAAGAACCAGGCGTGCAGATGCGCACCGCCGTCACCGATGCGGTAGACGTGGGCGCGAGCGATGTTCGGCAGCGATTGGATGTGCCGAGCGATGTGCGCGGTGAGCACGCCCAGCTCGGCGGCGAGCTCGTCCGGGAGATCCGCGAGGTCATAGTGGTCGCGCGGATGCAGCATGAGAACCAATGGGATCCCGACTCCACCGATCCGGCCCAGCCGCCAGCGCTCGTCGAACCAGATCCCCTCGTCGCGGCTGCTGCAGGCGCCGCAGTCAGACGGATCCTCACCATGGCGCGCCGGCTCGGGCAGCACCGGCGGACGGAGCGGCGAGACCCGCAGCCCTTCGGGCTCGAACGGGCTGATGTCCCAGCCGGTCATCCGGGCCAGCGGGAGCCGGCGCTCGCCATCCGCGGCGGCGACCGCGTGGTCGTAGAACTCGTCAGGGGCAAGGGCCATGGCCGAACACTAGGGGCGGGTGTTGCGTCGTACGACGTGCAACACCGGCCCGGGCGCAGGCTAGCGTGCGGGAGTGGAGAGCGCGGTCGAGGTCAGGGGTCTGACGAAGCGCTACGGC
>JAVEEE010000148.1 GCA_030840615.1 Frankiaceae bacterium
GTGCCGGTCCTCGCGCACCGGCTGTTGCTGTCGGCTGAAGCGCAGGTCGCTCGTCGTACGACGCAGGCCGTGGTCGCGGACGTCGTGGCCTCGGTTCCGGTGCCGCGCCACGAAGGTGCCGGCAGCCAACGGCAGCGCCGGAGCAGCTGACCCCCGGTGCCGCGCATCGATCAGACGCTCGCCGGGCTCACCGTCCGCGGGAGATGTCTGCTCGCTGCCGGTGTCGCTGCGACCGTCTGCGCGATCGTGTTGCGCGAGGTCAACGTCCTGCGCGTCGGCATCTTCCTGATGGCGCTGCCGCTGCTGTCCTACGCGATGGTGTCGCGCACCCGCTACCGGCTCACCTGTACCCGCCGACTCGACCCGGTCCGGGTCAACGCCGGCCGGCCGGCCCAGGTGCTGCTGCGGCTGCAGAACGTCTCGCGACTGCCGACCGGCTTGATGCTCGCCGAGGACACGGTGCCTTACATGCTCGGCGGGCGGCCGCGCTTCGTCCTCGACCGCGTCTTGCCGCAGCGGGCCGTGGACGTCGACTACACGGTCCGGTCGCAGCTGCGCGGGCGTTACCGCATCGGCCCGCTCACCGTTCGGCTCACCGACCCCTTCGGTCTGTGCGAGCTGACCCGCGGCTTCTCGACCTCCGACATGCTCGTCGTGACACCGCAGGTGGTGGCGCTGCCGGACGTCCGGCTCGGCGGCGACTGGGCAGGGGCCGGCGAGAGCCGGGCCCGATCGGTCGCCACCTCGGGTGAGGACGACGCGGCGACGCGCGAATACCGGCAGGGCGACGACCTGCGACGCATCCACTGGCGATCCACTGCCCGCCTCGGTGAGCTGATGGTGCGGCGCGAGGAGCAGCCGTGGCAGAGCCGCGCGGTGCTGCTGCTCGACTGCCGGGGCAACGTCCACCACGGTGACGGGCCCGCGTCGTCGCTGGAGTGGGCCATCTCGGCAGCGGCTTCGGTCGGGCTGCATCTGTCGAGAGCCGGGTTCACGATGCGGGTCGTCACCGACTCCGGTGACGAGATCACCGCCGCAGGTGTCGGTGTCGATGCCTTCGACAGCGTGCTGCTCGACAACCTCGCCGTCCGCACCGCGTCGGCCACCCCCGGGCTGCGCGCCGGGATCACCGCGCTACGACGCGGCGGTGGTGAGGAGCTGCTCGTCGCCGTGGTCGGCCCGCTCTCCTCCGACGATGCACAGACGCTGTCCCGGACGGCGCAAGGCGGTCCGGCGGTCGGCGTAGCGCTCGTCATGGACACCGCGTCGTGGACGACGCTCGCTCCGCGTGCAGCCGCTGCGGCAGCTCAGGCCCACCAGGACACCTGCGACATCCTCTCGGCGGCGGGCTGGCGAGTCCTTCCCGTCCGCGCCGGCGCGTCGTTGGCCGAGACGTGGCCGGCCTCTGGTGCCGGACGTGACGCGGCCGCCGGCCGCGACGCCTCCCGGCTCACGGTCGTGTCCGGCGCGCCCGTGACTTCCCGGCCGGATGCGTCATGACCGGCCGCGCGCGGCTAGCCGCACACGGCGGCCTGGCAACCTTCGCGGCGTCATCGGCTCTGGGCGCCGTCTTCGACGGGTTCGGCTGGCTGTTTCCCGTGCTGGGCGCGATCGCGGTTGTCGTGATCGTCAGCGAGCTGGTGCGCTGGTCACCGCTGCCCAGCGGGCTGGGACCGCTGGCCGCGGCAGCCGGGGTCACGCTCTACGTGACGTGGGCCTATGCACGCGACGCGGCCTACGGCCAGGTGCTGCCCGGCAGCGCCGCCTTGCGCGTGCTCGGTGACACCGCGCGCGACGGTTTCCACGACATCCGCACGCTGGCTACGCCGGTGCCCACCCACCGCGGCCTCGTGCTCATCGCAGTCGTCGGCATCGCCGCGGTGGCACTCGTCGTCGACCTCCTCGCTGTCACGATGCGCCGGGCGGCGCTGGCCGGCCTGCCGCTGCTGGCCGTCTTCGCCATGGCGACGTCGGTGTCGAAGCACGGCGCCGGCTGGGTTCCGTTCGTCCTCGGGACCGCCGGCTACCTGTGGCTGCTGCTCGCCGACTCCCGCGACCGGCTCTCCCGGTGGGGACGCCCGCTCGGTTTCGACCGGGACGGTCGTCCGCACTTCACCTGGTCCGACCAGGACGTGATGCCGTCGCCGTTGTCCGTCATGGGCCGGCGCATCGGCGTGACGGCCATCGCCATCGGCGTCGTCCTACCGCTGCTGATCCCCGGTCTTCGCGGCGGCGTTCCGCACGGAGGCGGCCACGGGTTGGGCTTCGGCGGGTCCGGGTCGAGCCGGGCGTTCACCGTCAACCCGATCGTCGAGATCCGCGCCCAGCTCACGTCGGCGCGTTCGCAGCCGGTGCTGACGATGCGGACGACCGACCCCTCACCGGGTTACCTGCGGCTGACCGCGCTCGACGAGTTCGACGGCACCCGGTTCACACCGTCGACGCTGGAAGCCGCAGCCGAGGCCCAGGTCAGCCGCGGCATCGACGCCCCGGCTGTCGACGGTCCGACCAACGTCACCAACGTCGACGTCCAGTCCCTCGACGTGCACTGGCTGCCGGTGCCGACGCAGGTCGTCTCGGTCGAGGTCGCCGGCGACTGGCGCTACGACCGCGACGCCAACACCGTGTTCTCGGCCCGTGCCGACACGCGCGGCCTCTCCTACACCGCGCAGAGCGTGCGGCCCGATCCGACGCCGGCCGCGCTCAGGCAGGCATCCGCAGCGGACCCGTCGGTCGCTCCGTTCCTCGCGTTGCCCCGGTCGATCGCGCCCGACGTCACCGACCTGACAGCCAGGGTCACCGCAGCTGCCGTCACCCCGTTCGACAAGGCGGTCGCAATCCAGCGTTTCCTCACCAGCTCACCTTTCGTCTACGACATCAGCGTGCAGAACCCGGACAGCACGGATGCGCTCGAGAACTTCCTGTTGCACAGTCATCGCGGCTTCTGTCAGCAGTTCGCGTCCGCGATGGCCGTGATGGCTCGCATCGCGAACATCCCGTCGCGAGTTGCCGTCGGCTTCACCCGCGGGGAACCGCAACCCGACGGCAGCTGGCTGGTGACCACGCATGACGCGCACGCGTGGCCGGAGCTCTACTTCAGCGGGTTCGGCTGGCTCGCGTTCGAGCCGACGCCGCGCGGGGACGGCCAGGCGGTCAAGCCCGACTACACGATCGTCAACTCCCCCACTGAGCCCGGCACGACCGGGAAAGACGGGAAGACCGGCCCAGGCGGCAAGGCCCGGAACAACCCCGGCGGCGTGAGCAAGAACGACCGGCTGGACGCACTCGCCGACGCCAACGGCGGTGCTGCCGCCACCGGCTCGGGTGCCGCCACGGGCCCACCCACCCACGGTGGGCGCCGGATCCTTGCCTGGGTCGGCCTCGGTCTGCTCGCCGTGCTGTTGGTGGCCCCGTCGATCGCCCGGGTGGTGAGCCGCCGCCGGCGCTGGCGACATGCCCACACACCGGCCGAGCTGGCAGCGGCCGCTTGGGCAGAGCTGCGCGCGAGCGCGATCGACGCACGCGCCGGCTGGATCGAAGGACTCACCCCGAGGGCGACTGTCCGCGTGCTGCGCGCCGAGGCGCCGGGTCTGGCCACGGCTGAGGTGCGCGCGCTCGACCGGCTGGTCGACGCCGTGCAACGTGCCTGGTACTCCTCGTCGCGGACTCCCGTCGACGGCAACGGACTGCAGGACGACGTGGAAACGATCCGGGCCGCATTCCTTTCCGATGCCACCGTCACAGAACGCTTCGTGCTGCGAGCCTGGCCGCGATCAACGTTGCAAGCCGCCCGGGACGGATTCGGGCACATCGGTGAGCTGCTCGACCTGGCCGACCTCACTGCGGCCAGGCTGCGGGCGCGGGTGGCCCGGCGTACTGCTCGCGCCACGTGACGGTGCTCGAGGGCACCTATCGTGGGTAGGTCTGGTCAAGAAGCTCACCGACGACAACGAGGTCTCATGCACCTGCCCCGCTTTCACCGTCCGCTGCTCCTGACCAGCGCTCTCGGGCTCGCCGCCACCGGCTTGCTCGCGACGAGCGTCCAGGCAGCCGGCGGGCTGACCGTGTCGCTCCCGTCGTCCCCCGGCAGCAACCGGGTGACGTTCAACGGGCACGCGCCGTTCAACAACGGGCAGGCCAACCTGCTGTTCGACGACGCCACCGGTGCGTGCGACCCGTCCAACCCGATGGGCTCGACCTTCCGTGACGTGCACGACGTCAAGGTGACGGTCCCCGGCAAGGTGAGCCCCAAGTACGACGTCCTCATCCGCTTCCAGATCAACTGGAAGCCGGACCCGGTCAACTCCGAGCCGACCGAGGACATGCGGATGGACCTGTTCGGTCCGGACGGCAAGCTCGTCGCGTCGTCGGACGGCAGCCAGACCTCCGAAGGCATCAGCCTCACCGCACCCAACGCGGGCACTTACAAGATGGTCGTCTGCGCTTTCCAGACCGTCGACGGCCAGGACTACAAGGGCTCGGTGACCGCAAGTCTGCTCAAGCCGCCGCCTCGCCACATCGCCACCGGTGTCAAGGCGCCGACCTATCGGCAGTACCTCGCCCCGAAAGGTGTCTCCGACGACGCGGGCGAGCCGTCGATCGGCAACAACTGGAAGACCGGGCACACGCTGTTCACGTCCTACATCCATGAATACGACGTCTCATTCCACGACAAGGCACGCAGCTCCACCTGGAAGCTCGTCAACACCGGGCCCAACGCGTCCAACATCGAGTCGCTCGACCCGATCGGCTTCACCGACTCCAAGACCGGCCGCTCGTTCGTGAGCCAGCTGTTCTTCGTCTGCTCAGGTGCGGTGTTCAGCGACGACGACTTCAAGACCTCGCCGACGCCGAGCCAAGGATGCGGCACCGGCATCAACGGCTTCGACCACCAGACGTTCGGCGGCGGTCCCTACCCGAAGGGCATGAAGTCTCTGACCGGCTACCCGCACGCTGTCTACTACTGCTCGCAGGCACAGGCGCTCGTGCTCGGCGGCGCCACCTGCGCGCGTAGTGACACCGGCGGGCTGGCGTTCGGGCCACTGCACGAGATCTTCAACACGGAGTGCAGCGGCATCCACGGTCATGTGCGGGTGGCGCCCGACGGCACCGTCTACGTGCCCAACGACAACTGCGACGGCAAGCAAGGCGTCGCGGTCTCGACCGACGGCGGTGACACCTGGACCGTGCGCCGGATCCCGGACAGCCATGCCGGGCAGAGCGACCCGTCGGTGTCAGCCGGCAAGGACGGCACGCTCTACTACGGCTACGCCGACGGCACCGGCCGGGCAATGGTCGCCATCTCGCGCGACCGCGGCAAGACGTGGTCGCG
>JAVEEE010000171.1 GCA_030840615.1 Frankiaceae bacterium
GGACGGGGCGCTTTGGCATTACCGGTCCGCAGCGCCGACCAGCCCCACACGTCCTGCAGCCAGAGCACGGCGGCAAGAAGACCGCCCGCGAATGCGACGGAGAAGAGCACCGCGGTCACGTTGGCCCACGCAAACGCGCGCACCCGCAACAGCGCCGGCTCGACAACGGGCAGTGGGTGCCGTGACGACCGCAGCCAGAACCCGACGATGCCGACGACCGCGACGACGAACGTCGCCACGTCGTAGGTGGACGCCCAACCCCAGCTCGGCCCTTTCACCAGACCGAGCGCCAAGGCCCCGATGCCGACCGCGATCAGCAGCGCCCCGAGCAGGTCCGGGATGCGCGTGACCGTCGCGTCGCGCGAGTCGGGAACGTAGCGGCGGGCCGCGGCGAGACCAAGCAGGCCGACCGGCACGTTGACGATGAAGACCCAGCGCCAGCTGGCTTGCACGAGCAGTCCACCGACGACCGGCCCGGCAGCCGCGGCGAGAGCGCCGATCGCAGCCCAGGTGCGCACGGCCCGCACCCGCGCTGCGGCCGGTGTTGCCGCCAGCAGCAGCCCGAGGCTCGTTGGCGTCAGGGCAGCGGCACCGACGGCCTGCAGGCCGCGAAAGGCGACGAGACTCCACAGGTTGGGGCTCGCCGCACATGCCGCACTGGCGATCGTGAACAGCGCGAGTCCGCCGAGAAACCCATTGAGCCGGCCGTAGCGATCAGCCAGCCGCCCGAGCGGCACGAGCAACGCGGCGTAGAGCACGGCGTAACCGTTGAGCACCCAGCTCAGGTCGGACAGCGACGTGCCGGGAAAGTCACGGCCGATGTCGGCGAACGCGACGTTGACGATGAACAGGTCGAGGCTCGCCATGAACGCCGCCAGTGACAGCGTGCTGAGGATCGCGCGATGACTTGTCGCCCGCCGATCGGGCGACACGAGGACGGGCATCGCGGTCGTCGTCACGGCCGGACCACGAGCAGCGTCGAGGTGGCGGTCGCGAGCAGGCTGCCGGTGTCGGCTGCGACGATGCGGCCTTCGGCGGTGGCGGTACGCCGGCCGTGGTGGGTCACCGTGCCGGTCGCCCAGACCGTGTGGGTCTGGACAGTGATCGGCCGCAGGTAGCGAACGCTGATGTCGAGCGTCGTGTAGCCAACGCCTTGCGGCAGCAGGCTGTGCAGCGCGCAGCCCATGACGGTGTCGAGGAGGGTCGCGGCCACACCGCCGTGCACCGTCCCGATCGGGTTGTAGTGCTTCTCGTCGGGGTTCAGTGCGAATGTGACCGCGCCGGGCGCCAGCTGGCGGATCTCGAAGCCGAGCAGCTCAGCGATCGGCGCCGGCGGCAGCTCGCCGCTCTTGATGGCCTGGAGGAACGCGAGCCCGTCGTAGTGCGCAACGAGCCTGGCGAGCTTGTCCGCCGGATGCTCGACGATGCCGGTGTGCGGGGTGCCCGCCGGGTCGGTCAGGGCAGGGTCGGACAGAGCAAGGTCAGTCTGGGCAAGGGCCGCGGTCATGGCATCCTCCGGCGATCCGGTGTCGGTTGGGTTTTCCAACCCGGGATGGCCCGACCATAGCCGAGTCAGTTGGATTTGCCAACCGACTGTGCAATGCTTGCTCTTGTGAGTCCCGTCACCCACCCGGCGAAGCAACCGGTCGCGCCGCGCCGTTGCTCGATCGCCGGCGCCCTCGACGTCATCGGCGAGAAGTGGTCACTGCTCGTCGTACGCGAGCTGTTCCTCGGCGTGCGCCGGTTCAACGACATCGCCGCCAACACCGGCGCGCCGCGCGACATCCTGACCGCGCGGCTGCGCCGGCTCGAGGAGCTCGGTGTGGTGGAGCGTCGCGAGTACTCGGACCGGCCGCCGCGCTACGAGTACAGGCTGACCACCGCCGGCAAGGAGCTCCGGCCGGTGATCATGGCGCTGAAGCAGTGGGGTGACGATCACGTCATGGACGCGCCGCTTCCACTGGTCTGGGAGCACACCTGCGGCAAGACGTTCCGGGCCCGGACGCACTGCGAGGCTTGTGGTGAGCCGGTCGACCCGCGATCGCTGACCGTCCGCAGCTAGCGCGCCCGACGCAGCTCGACGGAGTCAGTCGAACTGCGGGTCAGGCAGGTCGTAGAACGTCGGCGGACCGTCGAACATGTTCATGTATTCGTCGCGCATCTCCGCGCCGTCGGTCGCCTTCTCCTGATCGCGGGTCTCGGCCTCGGAGCGGAAGTAGACGATCTGCGTGAAGCCGCCGTCACCGTGCCAGGCGATCGTCATGCCGAGGATGTCCGGCCGCTCCTTGCGCAGGTCCGCCTCCATCTGGCTGGTGCGACTGCGCATCGCGGCAGGATCCTTCGCGCGTCCCTGGATCACCTGGACGAAGCCGGCGTCGTTCGACCCGCCGTCGAACATCGTGTCGACCTCGGTGCAGTCGTGGAACGTCGGCTCGCCGTCGTAGGCCTTGGCCGTCTCGTTCCACCACGCACTCTGCTCGGCGTTACCGCTGTTGGCTTGCGCGGCTTCTGCCGACTCGAACCGAGCTACCCACACGCCACGTCCATCAGGTGTGACGCCGCCGGTCGAACCGAGGTAGCCCTTGACGCCGGGCTTTATCTCGGAAACCCATCGTTGCGTCTGTCGCAGCAGCAGTTCCGGGTCCTTGACCGTGCCGGTGATGACCTGAGCGAACATGGCGTCCCCCTCGTTGTGGTGAGGGCGACGTTACGCGCGACCTCCACCGACATCTAGCCCTCCGACTGATTTACATCTTGGGTGCCGAGCCCGATGTGAGTGGCAGGTGTTGAGAGGGCGGACGGCTATGCCGTCTGGAGATGTCGGGTGAGTTGTTTGCCGTGGGGGTTGGTCCACTGGTATCCGCCGTGGGTGGCGCGTTGCAGGGTCCAGTGGCCTTCGTGGACGAGCCAGTGGTGGTAGGTGCAGAGCCAGGCGGCGTTGTGCAGGTTGGTGGGGCCGTGGTGGCGCCGGTAGATGATGTGGTGGAGCTCGACGGGTCGGTTGCGGCAGTTCGGGAAGGCGCAGTGGCCGCCGTCGCGGATCCAGGCGGCGCGGCGGATCGCGGTGGTGAACTCGTGGTCGGCGTGGCCGATGTCGAGGACTTCGCCGCGGCTACCGAGCACGACGGGGATGATCTCGGCGTCGCAGGCGAGGCGGCGGGCGGTGTCGGCGTTGACGGTCGCGCCGGACGGCAGCGTGACCAGCGTGTCGCGGAGGCGGCCTTCGAGGGTGTCGAGGTCGAGGGTGACGATGACGGTGCGGGGGGCGCCGGTGAACGACGGTTCGCCGTGGTGCCCGAGGTAGGTGTCG
>JAVEEE010000195.1 GCA_030840615.1 Frankiaceae bacterium
CGCCTGCACCACCACGATGCCGCGCGGCGAAGCAGTGCACGCCCCACCGCTGCTCACGCTGCCGCCGACCACCTCGTTCGTGCCGGCGTCGCACCGGGCGACGACATAGCCGACCGCGCCGGTAGGCAGGTCGGCCGACAGCGTCAGGCGGGTAGTCGACGGCGGCCGGTCCGTCACGACGGATCGCCGCACCACCACAGCGACGAAACCGGGCTCGCGGAAGTCGAGGGGAAACAGCCGGCTGGACCGAGCAGCCGGGACTGCACTCGGCTCGCTGTCACGCAGGCTCAGGACGAGTGCCCCGACCGCGGCCAGGGCGACGGCCACGACGCCGGCCAGGGCGATCCGGCGCACGGCCCGGGCTTGAGCAGTCGTGGACTGCGACCCCGGCTCCGTCACCCGCCCGATCGTAGGTCGACCGAAATGCGACAAACCGGCCACCAGTGGAAGGAATCCGGGCCCCGGCGGTGAACCCATGCCCTCGCCATGAGTACCAACGACTTCACGGTCACCTGTCGCCGGCGGTCGGGCCAGTGGGAGATCCGCGTGCCCGAGGTGCCCGATCTGGCGCTGTTCGTCGACCGGCTCGAGGACGTTCCGGCAGCGGCCCGGCAGGCCATCGCCCGCGGCATCCAGCTGGACGAACGCAGCGTTCGTGTCCTGCTCGACGTCCGCGGGCGCTGACTCACCCCGGCCACCGGACGAAGCATTCGGAACCAGGTTTGCCGGACCGGTTTACGGCGCATAAACTGTGGTAACTTACATTAGTTGATAGAGTTCATCGTAGATCGCTCGTTGCAACGCTCGTTGAAAGGAGACCGACCATGGCCGAGCTGTTCACCTGCCTGGGCCTGCTCGCCGTCGCCCTCCTGGCTGTCACCTGCTGGTGGGAGGAGCGTCAGCCCAGCAAGGGCTCGAGCAGCGGCGCCAGCGCACGGAACGCGCGCCCCCGATGGCTGACGGCGTCCTTCTCTTCCGGCCCCATCTCCGCGGTGGTCCGCCACTCCCCGGCCGGAACGAAGATCGGGTCGTAACCGAATCCGTTCTCCCCGCGGGGCTCGCGGGTCAGCGCGCCGTCGAGCCTGCCGTGTTCCACCACGTCGCGACCGTCGGGTGTCGCGGCTGCCGCCACACACACGAACGCCGCCGTGCGTCGCTCGTCTGCGACGTCGGCGAGCTGGGCGAGCACCAGCAGCAGGTTCGCCGCGTCGTCCCCGTGCCGTCCGGCCCACCGCGCTGACAGCACACCCGGCATGCCGTTCAGCGCATCGACGCAGAGTCCGCTGTCGTCGGCCACCGCCACGAGCCCGCTCGCGCCCGCCACTGCGCGCGCTTTGATCAACGCGTTGGCTTCGAAGGTCGCGCCGCTCTCGGCGACCTCGTCGATCGCCGGAAACGCGTCGAGACCGAGCAGCTCGACGTCGTACGGCGCGAGAATGCGCGCGAGCTCGGCCACCTTGTGCGCGTTGCGCGTTGCCAGCACGACGCGTCGGCTCACGGGGGCATCCGTCGAAGCACTTCTCACATGCCGGTGGCGCCGGCCGGACTGGAACGGGTTCGGCGCGGTGCGGCAAGTGCCTGCTGCTGCAGCGCGCTCAGGTCTGCGCAGCCGCGCACGGCGAGATCGAGCAACCCGTCGAGCATCGGCCGGTCGAACGGGTCGCCTTCGGCAGTGCCCTGCACCTCTACGAATCGACCTTCGCCGGTGCACACGACGTTCATGTCGGTCTCAGCCGCGACGTCTTCCTCGTAACACAGGTCGAGCCGCGGACCGTCGGCGAACAAGCCGACCGACACGGCCGCGATAGACGTGACCAGCGGCTCGCCCGCCAGAGCGTTCCGCTCTCGCAGGTAACCGACGGCGTCGGCCAGCGCGACGTAAGCGCCCGTGATGGCGGCGGTCCGGGTGCCGCCGTCGGCCTGCAGCACGTCGCAGTCGAGAACGATCGTGTTCTCGCCCAACGCCTTGTAGTCGATGCACGCCCGTAGCGACCGGCCCACGAGCCGCGAGATCTCGTGGGTGCGTCCACCGAGGCGCCCTTTCACCGACTCGCGGTCCGACCGGGTGTGCGTCGAGCGCGGCAGCATGGCGTATTCGGCCGTCACCCAGCCGAGGCCGCTGCCCTGCCGCCAGCGCGGCACTCCCTGCGTGACCGATGCGGCGACCAGCACCTTGGTCCGGCCGAACTCCACGAGCACGGACCCTTCGGCGTGGTCCAGCCAGTCGCGACTGATGGTGACTGGCCGGAGCTCGTCGGGTCGTCGATCGTCCGGACGGGACATGAGGTAACGCTCCTCGGGGCGGTCAGACGTCGAACACTGCGCCGGCGGAAGCGACGACGATCTCGCCGTCATAGCCGTCCTGCGCCTCGCCGAGGGTACGGTCCCGGTCGCCCCAGGGCACGAGGTGGGTGAGCAGCAGACAGCCGACCTCAGCGCGGGAAGCGTGCTCCGCCGCCTCCCGCCCGGTGAGGTGGATGTCGGGCGGGTTGTCGTCGCCGTCCAGGTAGGACGCCTCGCACAGGAACAGGTCGGTACCCCGGGCGAGCTTGACGAGCTCGTCGCTGACTCCGGTGTCCGCGCTGTAGGTGAGCGCCCGCCCACCAGCGGTCAGGCGCATGGCATAGGTCTCGACCGGATGGTTGACGTGAGCCAGGTCGACCTCGAACGGGCCGATGTTCAGCCGACCCGGTCCCGGCACCGGGTGGAAGTCGTAGACCTCGTCGAGCAGGTCACCGACCGGGCGTCCGAACGCACCCGCGATGTGGACCTTGATGTCACTCGGCCCGTGGACCGGCAGGCGACCCGGGGCGCCGTCGGGGTGATACCGGCGCGCGTAGGTGTAGGTCACGAGGT
>JAVEEE010000203.1 GCA_030840615.1 Frankiaceae bacterium
GAGTTCGGGGTGACCCGGGAGCGGATCCGGCAGATCGAGTCCAAGACGCTGTCGAAGCTGCGCCACCCGTCGCGCTCGCAGAAACTGCGCGACTACCTCGAGTAACAGCGCCACCATCTTCGGGCGTGTTTGTCATTGCTCCAGACGCCCGAGAGGGCAATGATTGCGGCGTCAACGCGGTCTTGTCGCGAGGGGGAGCCCCCAATGGATCAGAACGACATCAAGAACTTGCCCCGCAACGACCAAATCCTGCTCGGTGTGGGGATCCTGGCTTTCATCGCCTCGTTCTTCCCGTTCTGGGGTGTGAGCTATTCAGGGCCGGAGGCCGGCTTGCTCGGCGGCAGTGGCAGTTCCAGCGTCTCCGCGTGGCACAGCTACGGGACTCTCGGCGTACTCCTCATCATCGCGGCGACTGCCCTGTCGGCGGTTCTGGTTTTCGGCCGTTCATCGTTGCCAGAGATCCCGGTCTCGTGGAACGTCGTCCTCGTCGGACTCTCGGCGCTGGGCACCATCCTCATCATCCTCCGCGGGTTCACCTACGACAGCGGAAGCATCGGTCCGCTCGACTATGGCCTCAGGTGGGGCGCCTACGTGCTGATGATTCTGTGTCTGGCTCAGACAGCGCTCGCGTTCCTTCGCTTCAGGGCTACCGGCGAGCCCATGCCGTGGGCAAGCCAAGGTGGCGCGGCGACGCCGCCCGCGGCACCGCCGGCATAGTCGAGACGCGCCTATGGAGGCGATTCGGTCAACTCCCTGACCGTGCAGCGCGCTGCGTCCATACTGGCCGCCAGACGTCAACGTGCCAGGGGGGTGGCGGCGATGGCGCGACTTCGTGCGTCGCGGTGGAATTGGCCGCGGCTCGGCACTGCGAGCGCGCTCTTGCTTGTCGCGAGTGCGCTCGCTGTCGGGCCGGCGGCGGCTGCGACAGCGCGATACGCCAGCCCGTCGGGGAGCGGCACGGCCTGTACGGCGGCCAACCCGTGCGCCCTGCAGACAGCCATCAGCGGCGCGGCAGCCGGCGATGACGTGAACGTGCTGGCCCGCCGGGGCGACTATCACTTCAACGCCGACCTCGTGACCGACATCTCGGTGCCCATCCACATCCACGGGGTGAACGGAAGGCCGCGCCTGCTCTTCGCAAGCGGCGAGCTGAAGGTGATCGCCGCAACGGCACAGAATCTCTACGTGCAAGGCAACTCGGGCAAAACGGCGGTGGCCTTCGAGGACGGTGCCATCGCGGATCGGATCGTGGTGACGGGCGGTTCCGGTCAGCACGCCTGCTACATCCGCGGCTCCAAACTGACCAACAGCATCTGCGCGGCGGCGAGCTCGGGTGACATCGCCATCGAAAGCGACAGTTCCAACATCTTTCGCAACGACACGTTTGTCGGTGGCACCGAGGCCGCCCTGAAGGCGTTCGGCCGTTCTTCGGACTGCTCGTGCTCCGCCGCGAAGGACACCTTGGTCAACGTGATCGCGCGATCAGCAGCCGGCGGCGTGGACCTTGACGCCAACTCTGACGGCACCGCGACGATGAACATCGCAGCCCGCTATTCGAACTACGGGACCACGAGCAAGACCGGCGCCGGCGCACCCACGATGACGACCATCACCGTCGACGCGACCGACCAGCACGCGTCGCCGACCTTTGTGAACCGGACCGCCCACGACCTTCACCAGACACCTGGATCGCCGACGATCAACGCCGGACTGAACAGCTCCGCGAATGGCTCCCGCGACGTGGATGCCAACGCGCGGATCCTCGGTGCGCGGACGGACATCGGGGCGGACGAGTTTGTGCCGCCTCCCGGGACGAAGATCACCAAGTCGACGATCCGGCCGGGCCGACACAAGGCCTCATTCGCCTTCGCAGCAATCGGCCGCGCCAGCGGATTCCAGTGCACGTTGCAGCGGGTCAACCCCAGGCGCCCGCAGCCGGCGTTCTCGTCGTGCAGCTCGCCGAAGACCTACCGGCAGCTGAAGGCCGGCACCTACCGGTTCAAGGTGCGAGCCAGGAGCTCGTCCGGCGTGGATCGCACGCCGGCCAAGAAGCGCTTCACCATCTGATCCGTCAGGCCGTCGGCGCAGGGCGCTCAGGTGCGCGTTCCGACACGTACTTGGTGGTCGCGCGTTCGGCGTAGAAGGAAGCGAAAGGGATCGTGCCCGCCAGCATCGTGAGCACAGTCCGCACCGGCGACATCCGGGTGCGGATCGCGAGCAGCAACGTGACGACGAGGTAGAGCGGGAAGACGAACACACCGTGCACGAACCCGACCCACTTTGCGACGTCGGGGCTGTCCGCGGCGTACTTCAGCGGGACACCGACGCAGACGAGCACGATGAGCAGTACGCCGACGATCCACGCGACCATGCGGTAACGCAGCAATGCGCCTGTCACGTGGTCAACGCCTGCGACCCTCGACGGCGGACGTGGCTGCCTGCAGCGCCGCGAGCCGCGCGTTCCATGCCTCGACCTCGGGGTCGTCGGCAGACTCCGCGCCGGGGATCTCGTCGGTCGGGGGGGTCGACAGGCCGATGCGGAGTCCCGGGCGCTGGACGATGTCCGCCTCGGGCGTGATCGAGGTGCCGCGGCCCTCCGCCAGGGCCTCCGGGTCGCGCCGCCCCTCCTCGAGCAGGGTCCGGACCCACAGGACGAGGGCGAACACCGCGAAGATCGGCCACTGGAAGGCGTAGGCGTAGTTCTGGATGCCGCCGCTCGCCGAGTTGGCGCGGTGCCACTGCCACAGGCCGAGCCGCAACATGCAGAGGACTGCCACCACGATGAAGACGTGCAGCAGCCACCACTTCGGCATCAGCACGCGTCGCACGGCTCCAGAGTAGGAGATCAGGCGGCGCGGCCTGCCGATGTCCGCGGTCGGCGCCGGCCGGCCTCCGGATCCTGCAGCAGGCGCAGCACTGCCGCCTCGACCGGACCTTGCGTCGCGAGCTGGCCGAAGGTCGTGTCCGCGCCGAGCCGGTCGAGGTCGTGGCGGATGGTCACGCCGTCGTTGTAGCGGTCGATGACACGCGGGTCGATGTAGGAGGCGCGGCAGACGGTGGGCGTGTTGCCGAGATAGAACGCCACCTCTTGTACGGCGCGGCTGACCGCCCGCTTGCGAGCAGACTCCGACGTCGGGGCGTGGTGTGAAACCGCGAGGGCCACGGCGCACAGAACGGTCGCGTGCCAGGTGCGGAAGTCCTTGGCGGTGAAGTCGCCCCCAGTGATCTCGCGGAGATAGCCGTTGATGTCGTGGCTCTTGATGTCGGTCCAACCGCCGTCCGCGCGATAGGCGAGCAGCTCGTCGCCACCGCTACGACGACGCTTGAGCGCCCGGACCAGGTTGCAGAGGTCTTCGTCGGCCAACGACTGGACCCGGCGCTTGCCGCTCTTGGCGATGTAGTCGAACGTGATGACGTGGCCGCTGCACGCCACGTGATCACGGCGCATCGTGGCAAGTCCGTAGGACTCGTTCTTCTCGGCGTACTCCTCGCTGCCGATGCGGAAGAAGCCGAGATCGAGCAAACGGGCTGCGGCCGCGAGCACCCGGCAACGGCCGATCTCGTCACCCTGCAGGTCCTCGAGCATCTGCGCGCGAGCGGCCGGCAGGGTCGCGGCGAACTCCACCATCCGTTCGTGCTTCTCGCGATCGCGGGCAGCTCGCCATGCGTCGTGGTAGCGGTACTGCCGGCGGCCGGCGACGTCGGTGCCGGTGGCCTGGATGTGACCGTTGGGCACCGGGCAGATCCACACCTCCTGCCACGCCGGCGGGATGACCAGGTCGCTGATGCGTTGCAGGACGTCACGGTCCTCGACGCGGTTGCCGTCGGCGTCGAGATAGACGAAACCGCGCCCGCGGCGCACCCGGCGGATGCCGGGCTCCGCGCAGTCGACCCGTCGTAGTCGTGGCATCGAAGGCCGCTCAGACCTCGGGCTCGACGTGCATCGCGCGTTCCTCGGCGCTGAAGCCACCGCCGTCCGTGCCGACCTCGAATGCGACGGCGTCGGCCTCGTCGTCCGCACGCGCGCCTTCGTCACTCTCGACGAGACGGCCGACCCGCTCGTCGCGATCCTCGGGATAGGGCTGGTCGGCGTCCGGGCTCTCGTCGGCGTTCGTCGTCGCCGCGGTCTCGAGCAGGTCCGGCTCCTCACGGTCGAGCTTGTGACCGAGCGGTTCACCGGCGGCTTCCTCGGCAGCCGTCGTGCCGTAGTTGTTGACCGCGACCGGACGCTCGCCCGGGACGGGGACCTCTTCCTGCACGTCGCCGGTGATCCGCTTGCCGCCGTCGTCGGGGTCGGGTGACGCGAGACCTTCCTCTTCGAACGGGTCCGCTGGGTCAGGGATGCGGCTGCTCACGGTCGGCTCCTCGCGTCTCAATCGTCGTCGGGCAGAAGAACGGCGGGGCCGTCCCCCGCAGCGGCCCCGCCGAGTCCTTACCCGCCCAGACGGGCCCTCAGCCGTGATCAGGGCCCGGGAGCTGAGCCGTTGGCCGGCGCCACGGGCACCGGCCCCGGCCCGTAGGGGTCGTCGTGACCGCCGCCGAGCGGAAGCTTGTCGATGACCTTGTCCCGCGCGCTGCCCACGAGACTGCTGGCTTGCGCCTGCAGCACACCGGCCGCGGACTGCACGGCCGGGTTCTCGGACAGCCCGCGCATGGTGCGCCTGATCTGCTCGTAGCGTTCCCGGCCGGCCTTCGCACCGAGCGTGTAGCCCGTTGCGAACCCGATCAGGAACGTCGCCTTGTAACGCATTTGTTGGCCTCCTCGCCGCTGTCGATCTACCCGGTCGTCGCGCTCGTTACGCCGCTGGCGAGGGAGTATCCGTACGCTAATCTAGGCGCCGTCGTCGGGAGTGACCGACGTGCGGTCCCCCATAGCTCAATTGGCAGAGCGACCGGCTGTTAACCGGTAGGTTTCTGGTTCGAGTCCAGATGGGGGAGCTAGCGCGATGACGAGCGACGAGACGCTGGAAGGACTCCGGCTGACAACCGTTGAAGTCGCGGTGGCCGACGGGGTCGCCACAGTCACACTTGATCGCCCCACCGTCCACAACGCGTTCGATTCGTTGATGGTCGAAGAGCTGGCGCGCGTTTGGCAAACCGCGGCACTCGACAACGCCGTGCGCGCATTGGTCCTGACCGGTCGGGGTCACGAGGCGTTCTGTACGGGCGTCGACCGCAGCACAATTCCCGAAGGCTACGTGTTCGATGCGTTCAGCTATCGAGACCCGGGTCGGCTGATCGGCCCGAAGAGCCAAGGCCTGTGGAAGCCCATCATCGCTGCCGTCAATGGCATGGCGTGTGGCGGCGCGTTCTACCTGCTGGGTGAAGCGGATGTCCTTCTCGCCGCTGATCACGCGACGTTCTTCGACCCGCATGTGACCTACGGGATGGTCGCGGCATTCGAGCCGATTCTGCTCCTGCGCCGGATGCCGTTCGGCGATGTGCTGCGGATGGCCTTGGTCGGGAGTCATGAGCGCATCACGGCTGCAACGGCACAGCGGCTGGGGCTTGTCAGCGAGGTGGTCGCTCGCGATGAGCTGCTCGACACGGCACAACAACTCGCGCGGACGATCGCAGCTGCGCCGGCGACCGCGGTTCAAGCCACGCTGCGCACGCTGTGGGCCGCGAAGGACATGGCCCTCGCACAAGCCGTGGACCTCGGTAACGTCTTCCTGCAGCTCGGGGTCTCGTCCGAGGCCTACGACGAGGGACAGGAGCTCTTCCGGTCCGGCGCGCGGCCGCAGCCACGTCTTCGTTGACAGGGGAGCCAATGACTCCGCCACTCGACGTTGCCAGGCCGCACGGCATCGCGGCCATCGCGGCAGCGGAGCCGCAACGTTTGGCCATCGTCGCCGACGAGACGCGGTTGACCTACGGTGAGCTGGACCGACGGATCAACAGGATGGCCAATCTGCTTGCGGATCGCCAGGTCGGCCACGGTGACCGCGTCGCGGTTATGTTGCGCAACCGGCCGGAAGTGTTCGTTGCCTGGAACGCGGCGGGCCGGCTCGGTGCCATCCCGGTGCCGGTGAGCTACCGGTTCACTTCGCCCGAGGTACGTTACGTCGTCGGTGACTCCGGCTCCACCGTCTTCGTGCACGACGGCAACTTCGACGCCGGCACCGTCGACGGGCTCCCGGAGCTGCGTGACTGCCTCGACGTCGACACGATGTCACTCGACGACGGACCGTCGACGCCGCCGACGGTCGAATTCCTCGGCACCGCAGTCATTCCGATGGCCTACACGTCGGGCACGACCGGTCGGCCCAAGGGCATCGTCCGCTCGAAGCCGACACCGGCCCGCGAAGCAACGCCCAACCCCATAGCGGGGTTCTGGGGCTTCGCCGCCGACGACGTCCACCTGCTGTGCGGGCCGGCGTACCACACCGCCCCCGGGGTCTATGCCCAGCTGCACCTGATGCTCGGTGCGTGCGTTGTCGTCATGCCGCCGTTCGACGCCGAGCGCTGCCTCGAGCTCATCGAGACAGAACGCGTGACGACGAGCCACATGGTGCCGGCCAACTTCGTGCGCATCCTCGAGGCCGACTGGCAGCGGCACGACCGGTCGAGCGTGCGCAAGATCCTGCACGCGGCCGCGCCGTGTCCGGTGCCGCTGAAACGCCGAGTCATGGAGGTGTTCCCGCCCGGCACGGTCTGGGAGTACTACGGCATGAGCGAAGGCCTGGGCACGATCATCTCTCCCGAGGAGTGGCTGCGTAAGCCCGGCAGCGTCGGCCGTGCCTTCCCCGGCCTGGACGTGAAGGTCGTCGACGACGACGGACGCAGCCTGCCGCCGGGGGAGGTCGGCACCATCCGGGTGTCCGCCATCCCCGGCTACGAGTTCG
>JAVEEE010000266.1 GCA_030840615.1 Frankiaceae bacterium
GCATCGGGCTCACGATCTGGCGCGTATCGACAGCGCGATCGCTGGCCACCAGAGCGGGCCTTGACCCGAACGAAGCGACTGCCGTCACCCTGCTGTCCGACGACGGCCTGGGCGCGGCCTATCTGGCATCGAGCCTTCGCCAGCCGTCACAACAGCCGGCCGTGCCTTCCTCCGCGACAGTCGTGCCAGCTCAGCATTCCGCCGAGGACCGGTTGCGCGAACTGGCCGGACTGAAGGCACAGGGCCTGGTCACCGCGGACGAGTACGACGCGCGCCGGAAGGCGATTCTCGACGCGCTCTGAGCCGTCACTCCGGCAGATGCACGATGCCCTCGTCGTCCTGCGGCCAGTACGGGTTGTGCGCGACCTCCCACAGGTGGCCGTCCGGATCGGCGAAGTAGCCGGAATAGCCACCCCAGAAGACCTTCTCGCCCGCCTTCATCACGCGCCCGCCGGCGTCAACCGCGGCACTGATGGCAGCGTCGACCTCCGCCGGTGATCCGACGTTGATGGCGGTCGCGACGCCACGAAACGCGGCAGGTGCACCCGCGTCGACAGCGGCATCCGCGGCCAGCGCGTCGTGACCGAACAGCGCCACGACGCAGCCGGCGGTCGCGAAGAAGCTGACCTCGCCGGGCACCGACGATGACGACAACGGCCAGCCGAGTGCGCGGTAGAACGCGGTGGCTCGGTCGAGATCGGTGACACCCAGTGTGATCACGTTGACCCGCGGCGGAACGGTCATGCCGACAGTCTCCATGACCGCCGCTAGCGTGGACAGGTGCCCGAGGGCGACACCGTCTACCTGGCTGCGCGCCGCATGCACGATGCGCTGGCCGGACGGACGCTGACCCGCAGCGACCTGCGCGTTCCGCAGCTGGCGACGGCCGACCTGTCGGGTCGTTCGGTGCTCGAGGTGATCAGTCGGGGCAAGCATCTGCTCACCCGGCTCGACAACGACGTGACCCTGCACACGCACTTCCGGATGGACGGCAGCTGGCATCTTTACCGCCACGGCAGCCGCTGGTCCGGCGGTCCGGCGTCGCAGGTTCGGGTGGTGCTGGAGAACGCCGACTGGCAGGCCGTCGGCTATCGCCTACCGGTCGTCGATCTCGTGCCGACCGCAGACGAGGCCACGGTGGTCGGTCATCTCGGCCCCGACCTGCTCGCGGCCGAGGGCTCCGACGGCGGCTGGGACGAGGCGGAGGCGTTGCGCCGGCTGCAGGCCGCACCACAACGCGAGCTCGGGCCGGCGCTGCTCGACCAGCGCAACCTCGCCGGCATCGGCAACCTCTACAAGACCGAGACGCTGTTCCTGTCCGGCCTTACGCCGTGGACAATGGTCGCGGACGTGACCGACCTTCCTGCCGTCGTACGACGAGCACGCCGGTTGATGCTGGCCAACAAGGACCACTGGCAGCAGTCGACGACCGGCAGCCTTCGCCGCGGCGAGGACCACTGGGTGTTCGAACGCGCCGGCCGCGAATGCCGGCGGTGTGGCAGCCGCATCCTGCAGGCGATGCAGAGCGAGTCCGGGCGGGAGACCCAGGCCCGGGTCTGCTACTGGTGCCCGACCTGCCAGTCCGGCACGTAGCGCCGTCAGCCGCGGAAGCGCTTCTGTCTCCGCTCAGCGGCTAGAACTGCAGCTGTTGCTCGCCCGGAATCCTCGCGACCGGCGGCACGGGCACCGACGCAACCGGGTCGACCTCGACCGACTCGACGACGGCTGCTGCGGGAACCGCAGCAGCGAGCAGGCCCGCCTGCGACTCGACACCACGCCCTGGTGAACCGATGAACGACACGAGCCAGCGGAGCACGACGTCGATCGACGTGTCCGAGCTGTCGCGGTCGGCGGCCGCAAGCACCTCGCGTACCGACTCGCGCGCAGCGAGCCACGGCGGCGCCTCGCCGATCGTGGTCAGCGCTGCCAGCGTCGCCGGCTCGTCACCCGCGATGCGGCGCAACGCCGGGTGAGAACCGAGCCGGTCAGCTGCCAGCGCCAGCGCGTCCGCGAGGTCTTCGCGCGCGACCAGCGCGCACTCCGCCGCAAGCGTCCGTACGCCGCCGTCGACGGCCGCTGCGTAGACCGCTTCCTTCGCGCGGAAATGGTTGTAGAGAGTCCCCTTCGCGATGCCCGCGAGGGTCGCGATGTCGGACATCGTCGCGCGCCGAGCTCCGTGCTTCTCGACCGCGCGGACGGCGCCGTCGAGCACCGCGACCCTGGTCCGTTCCATCGCGTTGCCGGCACGGGAACGCAGCCCCCGCTCGCGGCGGGGGGGCGCTGACGCGTCGACGACGGGCTGCACGGTCAGGCGGCGACGACAGGGTCGAACGACGACATCGAGCGCATCGACAGCTCGGCGACCGGCACCACCGGTCGCTTCGGCGACTGGCGTTGCGGCATCGACGGCGCCCCGAGTGGAGACACCCGAGTCAACGGCGGCACACCGGCCACGGCTCCCGTCCGCGCCGTCTGCCGGTCGGCCCGCGCGGATACGAAACCGACAGGTGCGACGGTCCGGCGCTCGGCAGCGGCGAGATCTTCGCTGACTTCGCGCAGCACGTCGGCCAGCGAGACCCCGAGAGCTGCGCAGATCGCCCCGAGCAGCTCGCTCGACGCCTCATTACGTCCGCGTTCGACCTCGGAGAGGTAGCCCAGTGAGACCTGGGCGGCCGCACTGACCTCGCGCAGGGTGCGCGACTGGCGCTGGCGGTGGCGACGAAGCACGTCACCGACCAGCCGACGGAGCAAGACCATCGCGCTGCCCTCCTCGCCGGCACCGGATGCGCCGGTCTTCTACCGTACCCGCCGTCAGACCGCAGCCGTGTCAGTCAGCACAACTCGCAGAAAGTCCAGCGCCGACCGGACCGCCTCGCGTCGGATCGCCGCCCGGTCACCGACCAGCGTCAGCTCCCGAACCTGCCCATCGTCCGGCCCTGCGATCCCGATGAACACCGTGCCCGGCGCGTAGCCGCCCTGTGGGTCGGGCCCGGCCACACCGGTGAGAGCAACGCCGTACGTCGCATCGAGGCGGTCCCGCACCCCGGCGGCCATGGCGGCGGCCACCTGGGCCGAGACCGGACCCTCGGCGGCAAGCAGCGGGCCGGGCACGCCGAGCATCGACTCCTTCAGCTCGGTCGCGTAAGCCAGCACCCCGCCGCGGAACGTACGCGACGCGCCTGGCATGTCGGTCAAGGCGGCGCCGAGAAGCCCGCCGGTGAGCGACTCGGCCACGGCGAGAGTGGCGCCGCGCTGCGCCAGCAGCCCGTGGACGACGACGTCGATGGCCTCGCCGGTCATCGTCCGGCAGCCAGCCGTCGAGCCCGCTTCATCTCGGCGCGGGCACTCGTCCGCCGCAGCCGCACGGCGCGGGCGATGTAGTCGGCGCCGGTCACGATCGTCACGACGACCGCGATGGCCAGCAACCAGAACCGCAACGACGCGGACCAACCGGTCAGGGGGAGGATGTAGAGGCCGATCGCGACGTTCTGCAGCAACGTCTTCGCCTTGCCCCCGCGGCTCGCCGGGATCACCCCGTGGCGGATGACGAAGAACCGCAACGCGGTGATGCCGATCTCGCGCACCAGGATGACAACCGTGACCCACCACGGCAGGTCACCCAGCGCCGAAAGCCCGATCAGTGCCGCACCGGTGAGCATCTTGTCGGCGATCGGGTCCGCGACCTTGCCGACGTCGGTCACCAGGCCCCGGCTGCGGGCGAGATCGCCGTCGACGAAGTCGGTGACGGTCGCCACGGCAAACGCCACGAACGCCCACACCCGCCAGCCGGTCGAGTGCCCTCCGTTTGCGACGAGTAGCGCGACGAACGCGGGCACGAGCAGCAGCCGCAGCAGCGTGAGGGCGTTGGCAATGTTGGCAATGCGTGCCGTCTGGGCCGGTTGCGTTGCGGGGTCCACGACCGGAGCCGGACTTCTCATTCGGCGACCGCCTCGGCGACGAGGTCGACACCGTCGGTCGCGATCACCCGGGCGCGCACGATGGTGCCCACCGCCACGCCGCCCACCCCGACGACTGTGGTGGTGCCGTCGACCTCGGGTGCCTGGTGCTCGGCGCGGCCTTCCACCTGCTGGTCGTCCTCGATGAGGACGTCGACGAGCTCGCCCCGGCGATCCTCGGCCCGCTGCGCGACCAGTTCGTCGACCAGCGCGGTGATGCGCTCAAGCCGCCGGGCAATGACGTCGCGGCGCACCTTGCCGGGCATCGACGCTGCCTCGGTGCCGTCCTCGTCGGAGTAGCCGAACACGCCGATGGCGTCCATCCGGGCCTCGACGAGGAATCGCTCCAGCTCGGTGACGTCGGCCTTGGTCTCGCCCGGGAAGCCGACGATCACGTTGCTGCGGACGCCGGCCGTCGGTGTCGCCGCGCGGATCGACGCGATCAGGTCGAGGAACCGCTCGCGTGACCCGAACCGACGCATCCTCCGCAGCAGCGGGCCGCTGGCGTGCTGGAACGACAGGTCGAAATACGCGGCGACGCCGGGAGTCGTGGTCATCACTTCGACGAGCGAAGGACGCATCTCGGCCGGCTGCAGATAGGAGACGCGCACCCGGTCGATGCCCGACACGGCAGCCAGCTCCGGCAGCAGCTTCTCCAGGGCGCGCAGGTCGCCGAGGTCCTTGCCGTACGACGAGGAGTTCTCGCTCACCAGCAAGAGCTCACGCACGCCCTGAGCAGCCAGCCACT
>JAVEEE010000297.1 GCA_030840615.1 Frankiaceae bacterium
GACCTGAAGGCCTGGTTGCGAGGCCTCGAGGGCTGCCCGTCCATCGATCGGACGGTGGTCGCGACGTGTCGACGTCCCGTCCACGGCGACGAGCCGGCTACCTGGTTCTACGTCGAGGCGGATGCGCAGGCAGGTGTCGGACGGATGCGCTGCCTCGCATGTGGCGACGTGCGGCCGTTGCTCGACTCGGCTGAACGCTGGACGTTTCCGCCCGCCTGGTCGTGTTTCAACTGCAGCCAGTCGATCGCCGAGGTCGCCTTCGGTGTCCACGAGAATCTGGGCCGGGCGAGCTGGCTGGTCATGAGCGTGCGGTGTGTGGAGTGCGGGCACCTGGCGGGTCTGACCGATCTGGTCGTGCCCGACCTCGACGCGGACGCGCTCGCCGCTTCTCTCTGAACCACCGCAGGGATCCAGAACTGGGCAGACTGTCGGGATGCGCCTGCTCGTCCTCGCCGACACTCATGTGCCGACGCGGGCCCGCGACCTGCCCGAACAGGTCTGGCAGGACGTCGACCGCGCCGACGTCGTCGTACACGCGGGTGACTGGGTCGACGTCTCGCTCCTGGCTGCGATGCACGCCCGATGCCGACGGCTGATCGGTGTGTGGGGCAACAATGACGGACCGGAACTGCGAAGCCGGCTTCCGGAGGTCGCCTACGCCGAGCTCGACGGGCTGCGCCTCGCCGTGGTTCACGAGACCGGCGCGAGCGCTGGGCGGGAGCGGCGATGCTCCGCGCGGTTCCCAGCTGTTGACGTGCTCGTGTTCGGGCACAGCCACATCCCATGGGACACGACGACCGCATCCGGCCTGCGGTTGCTCAACCCGGGATCACCGACCGATCGTCGGCGCCAACCGGTGGCCACCTACCTGACCGCCGATGTGCAGCGCGGCGAGCTCCGCAACGCGACGGTGGTCGCGCTCGGTCCTGCGGCCGGTCCTGGGGTCAGAGCCGGACGGTGAGGCGGGTCCAGGACCCCCGCCCGCACGCCGGACACCGCAGGAAGGCACCGTTTCGGCGCCGCACAATGCCCACCGTCGACTCGCGGTCACCGCGCCCGACCCCGATCGACAGGACCAGCGAGGGCAGGGCGGTGCGCGCCGCCGCCATCGGGGACAAGGCGGTCACCTCATGGCAACGGCTGCACTCCACTGTGATGGAGCCCACGCTGGGCACGTCGACCTCGGGCGCGGTCGACGAGAACAGCGCTCGCTTGCCCTCGGTGTCGTGGTGCGCAGAGCCGGCGAGATCCGCCGTCGGCGTGCGCGGCGCCAGCCGGTCGAACTTCGTCGTCACGTCGACACCGCTTCGTTCGCGTTGGTCAGGTCGATGACCTCGTCACCCAGGGCCGCCGCCCGCGCCGGCACCGGTTCGGCCATGCCGGCGATGCGCCGCGCCAGCGCCCGGTAGGCGGCTGCACCGGGCGTCCGGCCGGCGGTCTGCAGGATCGACCTCCCGCGGGCGGGCGCCTCGGCGAACCGCACCGACTTGGCGATCGGCGGCTCGATCACGTCCAACCCGTAGCGGCTCGACACGTCCGCGAGGACCTCCCGCGCATGCGTGGTGCGACTGTCGAACAGCGTCGGCAGCACCCCGAGCACCTGCAGCCCGCGGTTGGTCAGTCGCTGCACGTCATGGACCGTGTCGAGCAGCTGCCCCACCCCCCGGTGCGACAACGTCTCGCACTGCAAGGGCACGAGCACCTGGTCAGCGGCCGTCAACGCGTTGAGCGTCAGGACTCCCAACGAGGGCGCGCAGTCGAGCAGCACCACGTCGTAGGAGTCGGCGACGTCCTCGAGTGCAAGTCGCAGCGTGTATTCGCGACCCGTGCGGGTCAGCAGCATCGCCTCGCAGCCGGCGAGCTCGATGGTCGAGGGCAACAGGTCCACCCCGTCCGCCGTCGCCTGCACCGCCATGCTGGCGGACACGCGGCCGAGCAGCACGTCGTGGACCGAGAGCTCGACGGCATCGGGGTCGAGCCCGAGCGAGAACGTGAGGCAGGCCTGGGGGTCCAGGTCGACGACGAGGACGCGGCGACCGAGCTCGGCCAGCGCAGCGCCCAGCGAGGCAACCGTGGTGGTCTTGGCCACGCCGCCCTTCTGGTTGGCGACGGCGATCGTGCGGCAGGCGATCACGGTGGGTCAGTCCCCGGGTCGGCGGTTGCGGGCAGGTGCAGCGAGACGCGACGCGAACGGATGAAGGACAAAAGGTACGTCGAGCGGAGAGCGGATGTCCGCGAGTCTGGCGAGAAGACGGACGACCCGGCAAGAGCCTCGGCGACAGATTCGTCCGACCTCAGCGACTCTACCCGCCGGTAGCCTTCCGACGTGAGCGTTCCGCCGAGTCTGCGGCTGCCGGCCGAGGTGGCTCCGGCGCGGCTGGCGGCACCCGGTGGCCCGCTGGCTGCCCTTGTCGGCACGCCGACCGGACCGGCCCGGCGCGCACCCGTCCTTCTCGTGCCTGGCTACACCGGCAGCAAGGAAGACTTCCTGCCCCTGCTCGCGCCCTTGGCCCGGGCGGGCCATCGGGCGATCGCCGTCGACCTGCGCGGCCAGTACGAATCCGCGGGCCCGGACGACCCCGCGGCCTACACGATCGACGCCCTCGCGAAGGACGTCGCCGTCGTGTTGGCCGACCTCGGCGAGCCCGCCCACCTCGTCGGGCACTCCTTCGGCGGCCTGGTGACCCGCCGGACGGTGATCGATGGCGCCCGCCCGCTGTCACTCACCCTGATCGGTTCCGGCCCCGCCGCTCTCGGCGGGCATCGCGCCGGAATCGTCGAGCTGATGCGCCCCGTACTCGCCGAGGGCGGCGTCGCGGCTCTCGCCGATGCCGCGGCGGCCATCGACCGCGACAACCCGCGGATGGCCGGTACGCCCGGAGAGATCCTGGACTTCCTCCACCGCCGCTGGCTGGCCGCGTCGGCCCCAGGTCTGCGGGTGATGGGCGCCGAGCTGATCAGCGCACCGGACGAGGTGGACGCGTTGGCCGCCACCGGCGTACCGGTCCTTGTCGTTCACGGCGAGG
>JAVEEE010000300.1 GCA_030840615.1 Frankiaceae bacterium
ATCTGACCCGGCGCTGTCCGGACAAGTCGTTCGCGATCCTCGAGGCGCGCGGATCGATCGGGGGCACCTGGGATCTGTTCCGCTACCCGGGAATCCGGTCCGACTCCGACATGTACACGTTGGGCTACTCGTTCCGGCCCTGGCCGAGTGCGCGGTCGATCGCCGATGGGCCGTCGATCCTGGCCTACATCAAGGACACGGCCCGCGACTACGGCGTCGACAACAACGTCCGCTTCCACCACCGCATCGTTCGGGCCGAGTGGTCCACGCCGGATGCTCAGTGGTCGGTGGAGGTCGAGCGGACCGACACGGGCGAGACCGTCCGGCTCACCTGCGGCTTCCTGTTCATGTGTGCCGGCTACTACCGCTACGACGAGGGCTACTCGCCGGCGTTCCCCGGCGCCGACACCTTCCGTGGCCAGATCGTCCATCCGCAGCACTGGCCGGCGGAACTCGACTACGCCGGAAAGCGTGTCGTCGTCATCGGCAGTGGTGCGACCGCGGTCACGCTGATCCCGGCGATGGCTGAGACCGCCGCGCACGTGACGATGTTGCAGCGGTCCCCGACCTACGTCGTAGCGCTGCCGGCCGAGGATCCGGTCGCGAAACCGCTCCAACGCCTGCTTCCGGCGCGGCTCGCCTATCCGATCCTGCGGTGGAAGAACGTCCTGCTCTCGATGCTGAGCTTCGAGCTCAGCCGTCGCCGACCGGCACTGATGAAGGCGATCATCCGCAAGGGCATGCAGAAGCAGCTGCCGGCGGACTACGACGTGAGGACGCACTTCAGCCCGCGCTACAACCCGTGGGACCAGCGACTGTGCCTGGTGCCCGACGGCGATCTGTTCCGCGTGTTGAGCAGCGGCCGGGCATCGATCGTCACCGACCAGATCGAGACGTTCACCGAGAACGGTGTGCGGCTCGCTTCCGGAGCCCAGCTCGACGCCGACGTCATCGTTACGGCCACCGGCTTGCAGATGCTCGCGCTCGGCGGGCTGTCGATCGCGGTCGACGGCACGGATGTCAAGCTGTCGGAGACCGTCGGCTACAAGGGCATGATGTTCAGCGGCGTTCCCAACCTCGCAGCCGCGATCGGCTACACCAACGCGTCATGGACGTTGAAGTGCGACCTCGTGTGCCAGTACGTGTGCCGGCTGCTCAAGCACATGGACGAGCACGGCGTGCGGCAGGTCACGGCGCGATGGACCGCGCCGACGATGCCCGAGCGGCCGTTCGTCGACCTGTCGTCCAGCTACGTGCTGCGTGCCGTGCAGGACTTCCCCAAGCAAGGCGATGCGGCGCCGTGGCGGCTCTACCAGAACTACATCCGCGACGTGCTCATGCTGCGGCGCGGCTCACTCGAGGACGAAGCCATCGAGTTCACGAACCCCGCCTCCACCGACGTGCGGTCGGGCGACGAGCAGCTGTCCGCCTGACCCCGCTTCAGTCCGCGCCGGCCAGTTCTCTGGCGCGCGCGAGATCCTCGACGGTGCCGCAGTCGATGAAGGTCACGTCGGTCGGCACCAGATCGACCTCGGTCTTGCTCCAGACCACCTCGTAGAGACCGGACGGGACCGGTTCCAAGGTTCGCGCGATCGACCAGGGCAGCAGCGACAGTCCCGCGAACTTCCAGCCGCCGTCGAAGTCCGCGCGCTCCGGCTCGGCGACGACGAGCAGCCTGGCCCGAAGCCCGTCCCAGCCGGAGACGAACGACTCCACGTCGATCGGTCCGTCGTACCAGACGTCGCCATTGGCGATGAGCAGATCGCGGCCCGCGAGCCAGTCACGTAGCTGACCCACCGCACCCGCCGTCCCGAGCGCCTCCGGCTCCTCAACCGACACGAACGCGCGATCGCCGACATGCGCCACGATCTGGTCGGCAAGCCAGTGCGCGTTGACACTGACGGTCCCCGGGCTGATGTCGACCGCGGGCGCCAGCCGGGCCAGGGCAGCGTCGAGCAACGTCACCCCACCGACCGTCAACAGCGGCTTGGGCGTCGTGTCGGTGAGCGGCCGCAGCCGGCTCCCCCGACCGGCGGCGAGGACCAGCCCGGCCAGGCCCGCGGCCGAGGTCACAGCACCCGAACGGCGCGCAGGATGTCGACGGTGGGTTCGTTGAGCTCTGGCAGCGCGTCGAGGGAGAACCAGCCCGTCCGGGACACCTCGATCTCGTCCTCGGTGCGCAGCCGGACGCCCGGCGGGGCGTCGATGAAGTAGACGACGTCGACCCGGCGCACTCCTGCGTTGACCGCGGCGAACGGCAGCGGCAGCGAAGCCGGATCGACCACGACACCCAGCTCCTCGACCAGCTCCCGCAGCAGACACTGCTCCGGGCTCTCGCCGCGCTCCATCAGGCCGCCTGGCAACCCCCAGCCCGGCGTGTGGCGCTGCTCCACGAAAGCGATCCGGCCGTCGTCGCGACGCAGCACGGCCACCGCGCCGGCGGTGAAGGAAGGCGTCGCCGCGTGCACAACCGCGCGCCGCATCGGTCCCGGCAGCCGCCGGAAGACTGCCATCGCCTGCCGCTTCACGGGCGACAGCCTAGGCAGCGCCCGCTGATACGGTCCGACCGTGGCGCGACCGGTGCGGATCGGCAACTGTTCGGGCTTCTATGGCGACCGCTTCCAGGCCATGCACGAGATGCTCGCCGGAGGTGAGCTCGACGTGCTCACCGGCGACTACCTCGCCGAGCTGACCATGCTCATTCTGTTCCGGTCGAAGGCGAAGGACCCGACCAAGGGCTACGCGACGACGTTCGTCCGTCAGCTGGAGGACAGCCTCGGGCTCGCCTGGGAGAAGGGCGTCCGGATCGTCGTCAACGCCGGCGGGCTCAACCCGGCCGGCTGCGCCGGCGCGGTCCGCGAGCTGGCCGCCAGGCTGGGCCTGCGGGTCAACGTCGCCCATGTCGAAGGCGACGACCTGCTCGGCCGGGCCGCGGAGCTGCGCGGAGCCGACGGCACCGGTCTGGCCAACCTCGACACCGGCGTGCCGCTGGGCACGGATCCGATCACCGCCAATGCCTATCTCGGCGGCTGGGGCATCGCCGCGGCGCTCGACGCCGGTGCGCAGGTGGTCGTGACCGGCCGCGTCACCGACGCCGCCCTCGTCATCGGATCTGCTGCCTGGTGGCACGGCTGGGCCCGCGACGACTGGGACGCGCTCGCCGGCGCCCTCGTCACCGGCCACGTGCTCGAGTGCGGCCCGCAGGCCACCGGCGGCAACTACTCGTTCTTCACCGAGATCCCGGGCAACACCCGGCTCGGCTTCCCCCTCGCGGAGATAGCCGAGGACGGTACGAGCGTCATCACCAAGCACCCCGGTACCGGCGGCGCCGTGACGGTCGGCACCGTCACCGCGCAGCTGCTCTACGAGATCGGTGCCCCGCTCTACCTGAACCCCGACGTGTCGGCCCGATTCGACACGATCCGGCTGGAGCAGGAGGCTCCCGACCGGGTGCGCATCAGCGACGTGCGCGGCACCCCGCCTCCGCCGACAACGAAGGTCTGCCTCAACCTGCTCGGTGGTTTCCGGAACTCGATGACGTTCCTGCTCACCGGGCTCGACATCGAGGCCAAAGCCGACCTGGTGAAGCGCCAGCTCGCACCTGTGCTCGACGGCATCGAGTCGGTGACCTGGTCACTCGCCCGCACCGACCACGACGACCCCGAGACCAACGAGCAAGCGGTCGCGACTCTGCGCGTCACCGTCAAGGACCCGGACGGCAAGCGCATCGGCCGGCCGTTCTCCTCGGCTGCCGTCGAGATCGCGCTCGCGTCCTACCCCGGCTGCACGCTGACGTCGCCGCCGGGAGACGCGACGATGTACGGCGTCTACTGGCCGGCGCTCGTACCGAACGAGACCGTGGAACACGTCGCGGTGCTGGAGGACGGCAGCAGGATCGACGTCCCGCCGACGGCTGCGCCGCCATCGCAGGCGTATCAGCGCCCGTCGTTCAAGGCGCTCGATGGGACGGCGCGCGATGGCGGCGTGCTGCGCGCTCCGTTGGGCACGTTGGTGGGCGCGCGCAGCGGCGACAAGGGCGGCAACGCCAACCTCGGGGTATGGGTGGAGACCGATCCGGCCTACGCGTGGCTGTCCCGCGGCCTCACCGTCGACAAGCTGAAAGAGCTGTTGCCGGAGACCAAAGAGCTGCACGTCGAGCGGCACGAGCTGCCCAACATCCGCGCGCTCAACTTCGTCATCCACGGGATGCTCGGCGCCGGGGTCGCTGCCGGCACCCGGCAGGACCCGCAAGCCAAGGGGCTGGGCGAGTGGCTGCGCTCCCGGCACGTCAACATCCCACTCCACCTGCTCGAGGACGAGGGCGTATGACCGACCCCTGGACCACGCCCGAGCGACTGGCACTTCGCGAGCTCACCCGCGACTTCGCGCTGCGCGAGATCATGCCGAACGTCGAGGAGTGGGAGCGCGCCGGCGAGCTGCCGCGCGGGCTGCACAAGACCGCGGCCGCCGCCGGCCTGCTCGGCGTCGCCTTCCCGGAGTCGGCCGGTGGTCAGGGTGGCAACGGCATCGACTCGTCCATCGTGACCGAGGAGCTGCTGCACAACGGCGCCTCCGGTGGAGTCATGGCCTCGCTGTTCACCCACGGCATCGCGCTTCCCCACATCGTCGCCTCCGGCGACCCCGACCTGATCGACCGCTACGTCAAGCCGACGCTGACGGGTGACCTCATCGGGTCGTTGGCCGTCACCGAGCCTGGCGCCGGTAGCGACGTCGCCGGCGTACGGACCCGGGCCGTGCGCGACGGCGACCACTACGTCGTCAACGGCGCCAAGACGTTCATCACATCGTCGACCCGTGCGGACTTCGTCACGACGGTCGTGCGCACCGCCGACGAGCCGCACCACGGGCTTTCACTGCTCGTCGTCGACACGGACGCGCCGGGATTCACCGTCACCCGCCGCCTCGACAAGATGGGCTGGCTGAGCAGCGACACCGGCGAGCTGTCCTATGTCGACGTACGCGTGCCCGTCGCAAACCTCATCGGTGCGGAAGGCAGCGCGTTCGTGCAGGTAGCGCAGAACTTCGCGAGCGAGCGCCTGGGCCTGGCGACGCACGGCCACGCGATGGCGCAGCGGGCACTCGACCTCGCGGTTGACTACGTCCGGCAGCGAACGGCCTTCGGCAAGCCGCTCATCGCCAAGCAGGTCGTGCGCCACAAGCTCGTCGAGATGAAGCGTGCGGTGGAGGTATCCCGCGTCTACACCCGGCACGTCATCGAGCGGCACACCGCCGGGGAGCAGGTGTTCGCCGAAGCTGCCATCGCCAAGAACCAGTGCGTTGCCACCTGCGAGTTCGTGGTCAACGAAGCGGTCCAGCTACACGGCGGTGCCGGCTACATGCGCGGCAGCGAGATCGAGCGGCACTACCGGGACGCGCGGATCCTTGGCATCGGCGGCGGCGCCACCGAGGTCATGAACGACCTCATCGCCAAAGCGCTGGGCTGGTAGAACGGCGCAGCCGCGTCGTCGTGCGGGTCAGCCGTCGATGCCGCTGCCACCGTCGTCGTCGCCGCTGTCGCTGACGTCGTCGTCGCCGCTGCCGCCATCTTCGGTGTCGTCGCCGTTGCCGCCGTCAACGCTGTCGTCGCCACCGCCACCATCGCACTCGTCGTCCCCGTCGTCACCGTTGACGTCGTCCGACCCGCTGCCGCCGTGCAACGTGTCGTCGCCGGTGCCGCCGTTCTCGACATCGTCGCCGGTGCCGCCGGAGAGGTCGTCGTCGTTCGCGTCGCCGTCGAGAGTGTCGTCACCCGCGCCGCCAACCTCGTCGTCGTTGCCGTGGTTGCCGCTGATGTCGTCGCTGCCGTCACCGCCCGCGAGGTCGTCCGCGCCACGACCGCCATTGACGTCGTCGCTTCCTGCGCCGGCAAATACGTCGTCACTGCCAGTCCCGCCGAAGATCGTGTCGTGACCGGCCGACCCACAGATGAGGTCATTGCCGCCACCCGCTCGCACGACGTGGCCTGCAGCGAGAATCTTGATGACGTCGCGATGGCTGGTGCCACGCACCGTGTGTGCGGAACCAGCGGACACGACCTTGGTCGCGTGCACGCCATGACACGTGGCACCGCTCATCGGCGCGGCCACTGCATGCAGCGGGTGGTAGGCGAACAGACTCATCGGCCCCGCTACGACGAGTGTGATGGCGCGAGAACGAAGCATCAGAAACCTCCGAGTGGGGGCGATGGGTGGTGCGTCACCCACTCATGACGTAAACCAGCGCAGGTGTTACACCGAGCGGGCCAGCCCGTCGATTCGTTCTGCTTTGGGTAGATCGAGCAACGACCACGCAGGCAGGATGAGCTTCGAACGTCGCACCCCCGAGCCGATGATGACGTCACCCGCCTCGATCACCGCGCCGTCGACGAGGACCGGCCAGCCGGGGAGTCCGAGCGGCGTGATCCCGCCGTACTCCATCGCGGACTCCTCCACGGCGCGGTCCATCGACAGGAACGACGCCTTGCGTACGTCGAGCAGGCGCTTGACCACGTTGTTCA
>JAVEEE010000307.1 GCA_030840615.1 Frankiaceae bacterium
GGCCCTGGCCTTCGTAACCGTGCGGCAGCAGCAGCACGACGGACGTGCGCTGCCCCCACTTCGCCTCGCCGGCCGAGATGAACTCGTCGACGATCGACTGTGCGCCGTTGGCGAAGTCGCCGAACTGGGCCTCCCAGAGCACCAGAGCCCCGGGGCGGGCGACCGAGTAGCCGTACTCGAAGCCCATCGCCGCGTATTCGGACAGCAGCGAGTCGTAGGCGTAGAACGGTGCCTGGTCCTCGGCGAGGTGCGCGAGTGGTGTGTATTCCTCGCCGGTACGCCGGTCGACGAGCACCGCGTGGCGCTGGCCGAACGTTCCCCGGCGGGAGTCCTGGCCGGCCAACCGGATCGGGCGGCCGTCGAGGAGCAGCGATCCGAAGGCGATCGTCTCGGCCATGGCCCAGTCGATGCCGCCGTCGCTCACCATCTGTGCGCGTTTCTGGAGCTGAGGCAGCAACCGGGGATGGACGGTGAAGCCCTCGGGAACGGTGATCTGCGACTCGCCGATCTTCTTCAGCACCTCGACGGAGATGGCGGTCTCGGCAGCCGTCTCCTCCGGCACGACCTCGGGCTCTTCCGGGGCGGCGTTGCTCACGTCACGGGTCTCGGTGAAGACGCGCTCGAGCTGCTCCTGGTAGTCGCGCAGCGCTGCTTCCGCCTCCTCCACGGTGATGTCGCCGCGACCGATCAGAGACTCGGTGTAGATCTTGCGGACGCTGCGCTTGGCGTCGATCAGGTCGTACATCACCGGCTGGGTGAACGACGGCTCGTCGACCTCGCTGTGGCCCCGTCGGCGGTAGCAGAGCATGTCGATGACGACGTCCTTCTTGAACGCCTGCCGGAACTCGTAGGCCAGCCGCGCGACCCGTACGACGGCCTCCGGGTCGTCACCGTTCACGTGGAAGATCGGCGCCTGGATCATGCGCGCGACGTCGGTGGAGTAGACCGACGACCGCGCGGACGTCGGGGAAGTCGTGAAGCCGACCTGGTTGTTGATGACGACATGCACGCTCCCGCCGGTGCGGTAACCGCGCAGCTGCGACAGGTTGAGCGTCTCGGCGACGACACCCTGGCCGGCGAACGCCGCATCGCCGTGGATGAGGATCGGGAGCACGGTGAAGCCGGTCGCACCGCGGTTGATGAGGTCCTGTTTCGCCCGGGCGATGCCCTCGACCACCGGGTCGACGGCCTCCAGGTGCGACGGGTTGGACGTCAGGGAGACCTTCACCTTCTCGCCGTCGGGCGCCGTGTATTCGCCCTCGGCGCCGAGGTGGTACTTCACGTCGCCCGACCCGTGTGCGGTCCGGGGGTCGAGGTTGCCCTCGAACTCGCGGAAGACCTGGGCGTAGGACTTGCCGACGATGTTGGTGAGCACGTTGAGCCGGCCGCGGTGCGCCATGCCGATGACGACCTCGTCCATGTCGTCGTGCGCCCCTTCCGACACGACGGCGTCGAGCAACGGGATGACGGACTCGCCGCCCTCGAGCGAGAACCGCTTCTGGCCGACGTACTTCGTCTGCAGGAACGTCTCGAACGCCTCGGCGCCGTTTAGCTTGCCGAGGGTCCGCAGCTGCTCGTCACGGTCGAGCGACTCGTGATGGCGCTCGACCCGGTCCTGGATCCACTTGCGCTGCTCCGGGTCCTGGATGTGCATGTATTCGATGCCGATGGTGCGGCAGTAGGAGTCGCGCAGCACGCCGAGCACCTCACGCAGCTTCATCAGCTGCTTGCCACCGAAGGCTCCGGTGGGGAACTCGCGGTCGAGGTCCCAGAGCGTGAGCCCATGCGTCACGACGTCGAGGTCGGGGTGACGCCGCAGGTCGAACTCCAGCGGGTTGGTGTCGGCCATGAGGTGACCGCGCACGCGGTAGGCGTGGATCAGCTCGAGCACCCGCGCCGGCTTGCCCACCTCTTCGTCGTGCGTGACGGGGATGTCGTGCGCCCAGCGGATCGGCTCGTAAGGGATCCGCAACGACGCGAAGATCTCGTCGTAGAAGTCGTCGCCGCCGAGCAGCAGGTCGTGCATGCGGCGCAGGAAGTCGCCGGACTCGGCGCCCTGGATGATGCGGTGGTCGTAGGTCGAGGTGAGGGTCATCACCTTGCTCACCGCGAGGCGCGCGAGTGTCTCCTCGGCGGCGCCTTGATATTCGGCGGGGTACTCCATCGCGCCGACGCCGAGGATCGCGCCCTGCCCCGCCATCAGCCGCGGCACCGAGTGGACCGTGCCGATCGTTCCGGGGTTGGTGAGGCTGATCGTCGTACCGGCGAAGTCGTCGGCGGTGAGCTTGTTGGTGCGGGCCTTGCGTACGACGTCTTCGTAAGCCGCCCAGAACCGGGCGAAGTCCAGCGAGTCGGCGTTCTTGATGTTCGGTACGACGAGGGTGCGGCTGTCCTCCTTCTGCAGGTCGATCGCGAGCCCGAGGTTGACGTGGTCGGGCTCGGCGACGCTCGGCTTGCCCTCGGCCTGCACGAAGTGCCGGTTCATCGCCGGGAACTCCGCGAGCGCCTTGACCATCGCGTAGCCGATGA
>JAVEEE010000234.1 GCA_030840615.1 Frankiaceae bacterium
CGCTGCTCACCACTCTCGCGATCTCGCTGGTCGGTGCGCCGGGCATCCTCGAGGTCTACATCCCGAGCACGGCCGCACTTCTTCTCGTCATGGCAGTCTCGACCGTCACGGTCTTTCGCGACTCGGCTGCGGTCTTCTGGGAGCAGGCGCGGCGACAGATCGCGGGGCTGCTCGGCATCGGGCTAGGCCAAGCCTGGTGGCTGCTGCCCGCCGTGCCTGCCCTGCACAGCCTCTATGCGCAGGCAACGACGACCGGGGACAGCTCGCTCGACTCTTTGAGGTATGCCTCGCAGTTCACCAGCCTCGAACATGTCGTCACCTTGACCGGTGTCCCGCAGATCTACGCGACCTACGGGGACGGTCGTTACATCAGCTGGGGCTCGACGGTGACGTCGATGCCGGGCCGCGTGTTGATCTGGGTGGCCCCGGTCGTGGCCCTGATAGGTGTCGCGGATCTGTTACGTCGCCGGCGTTCGCGTCTCGCCGGCCTCGCGATCGCGATCGGGCTGCTCGTCGGCATCTTCGTCGCCAAGGGGGCGCACTCACCGTTCGGCGGGTTCAACCTGCGACTGCTGTCGTTGCCGTTCGGCAACGTGCTCCGACATCCGGTCGACAAGATCAGTCCACTGCTCGTGCCGCTGGTGACCCTCCTGTTCGCCCTCGGGCTGGGCACGCTGTCGAGAGCCAGGCTGGCACGGGTTTCCGTCCTGGCGGCCGCAGTCGTCCCGTGTCTCTGGCTGGCTGTGCCCTGGTATTCCGGCAGTGTCATGCCGCAGGCGTCCGGACCGCTGCCGAGCTCGTGGGCTGAGGTGCCTGCGTCCTACCAGCAGGCCGGCAAGGTGTTGTCGGCGCTGCCGACCGGAGGCAAGACGATGGTCTTGCCGTTCTCCGTCGACGGCTTCGCGGCGTTTCGGTGGCCGTCCGGCGTGCAACCCAACCTCGACTGCCTTTTCCCCAGCTGGGCGCCGACCCGAAGCACGCTGTGCGAAGACAGCGGATTCGGCCCGGCCGACCGGGTGGGCAACATGCTCAGTGCGGCCACGGCTGCTGATGACTACCGAACATTCGCACTGGCCAGGATCTTCGGCGTCGACTCGTGGCTGGTGCACAAGGACTGGGACACCGCCTATGTGTCGGAAGGCCAGAACACGGCAGCCGCGTCGGTGGCGTTTCTGCAGGACCCGACCGGCGTCTCCAGCGGCACGGCGCAGCCTTCCACCTATCCCTTGGGCCCCGGTCAGTCCGTGCGCCTGTCGGTCCGAGTCGCCGGGCGGGCCTTCGGCAGCGCGCCTCTCGTGGCCATGGGTCAAGCGCGCCTTCAGGCCAACGAGGCTTCCGATCACCACAAGATCTTCTTCGCGCTCAACGATCCTGCGCACGGCTTATGGCTGCCTGGCGTGAGCGTGTCACGACGGGCCTCGCACATCGTCACCGTGACGCGTGTGCGCACCGGTGTCGAGTTCTCCGTCGACGGCGTTGTCCAGCATGGTGGCTACCGGATTCCCCCAGGCAGCGCGACCGGCGAGGCCGACCAGCTGCTGCCGGCGTTGACCTCGATCCCCGACTTCCAAGCGTTCGTGGCTGTTCCGGCGCCGCCACCGGGGATCGATGTCGCGGTCCGGTCAGATGCCGGCCGAGCGGGTGTGTCGGGCCCGGTGCCCGCGACCGCAGTCGACACCAACGAGTTGGCGATGTGGCGTCAGGACGCGCTGCCGCTGCTCTATGCACCCAGCTCGGTGGGCTGCACGTCGGCAGCTGCCTCGAAAGACCTGGCCAGTCTCGCGTGGCGACTGAGGTCGGACCCTGCCCCCGTGGTGGTCGCACAACGAGACTGTGACCCGGCCGGCACCGCCACCGTGGGCTGGAGCAGGCAGTCGCCGACCGACTACTCGGGGAGCTTGTCCGTTCACGGGTCCGGGTGGCTGGTATTCGGCCAGACCTACGACAAGGACTGGTCCTTGTCGCTGTCGTCCGACCACGTGCGGACGGTCAAGCACCTGATGGTCAACGGCTATGCCAACGCGTGGCAGTTGAGCGGCGACGGAACGGTTCGGTTCTCTCTGCGCTATGGACTGCAGACTCCGGTGACCGTCGGCTTCATCGCAGCAGGTGTGCTCTTCTGCGCGTGTCTCGTCGCCGGCGGAGTTGCCGCGCGGAAGGTTGTCTCCGGGAAGCGCGGTCGGTCGTGAGCGGGCGTCAGGGCGACGCGCGTGAGCCCTCCGAAGCGGAGATCTGGAACGAGCTGGGTCGTCTGGATCCCTACTGGGCGGTGCTGGCTCGGTCCCGGGTCCGCCTCGGCGGCTGGCTGCCCCGGCTGACGAGCTTCTATACGACCGGCGTCGAGGACGTCGCCGCGTGCATGACGTTGACGCCGGACGCGGACTTCAGCCAGATCCTCGACTATGGCTCGGGCACTGGCCGGCTTTCCTTTGCGCTGGCGCCGCACGCAGAGCTCGTGTCGTGCGTGGACCTGTCGGTGACGATGCAGGACCGGCTCCGAGATGAGGCAACGGTCCGGCAGGTGACCAACCTCCGCTTCCTCAGTCCGCAGGATCCGCCGGTGCCGGGACACACGTGGGCGATCTCCCTGCTGACACTTCAGCATCTGCCGGGGCACGACGGAGTGCGCGACGCCTTGCGCTACATCCGTGACTCCCTCGTCCCCGGCGGCTTCGGAGTCATCGAGGTCCCGACGGCCACTCGTAGTGTGCTCGCGCGTGTCAACGTGACCTTTCATCCGCAGTGGCGCCTCTATCGTGCCGCCCGTCGGATGAGGATCCCGGCGCCGTGGCTGATCCGCCACGGCATCCATGGGATCTACTTCCATGTGCTGTCAGCGTCGGCTCTCACCCAGCTGATGGGCGAGCTGGGACTCACCGTCACAGCCCGCAGTGAAGGGGAGACGAAGCACTACTCGTTCGTCCGCTACGGCTTCGTCCGCTCCACCACCGCCAGCCCGTGAGGATGCAGCCCAAGTCTCGGTGGCGCCCGGAACGGCATGCGGTCGCGCCACTGCTGCTCGGACTGGTGCTTTCCGCCGCGGTCTGCTGGCCGTGGGCCTCTGACGGTGGCCGCCTCCTTCTGCTCGACTGGGTGATCGGGCCACACCATGACCTGTTGTCACGATCAGCGCACGGTCTGGACGGCGGCGTGACGTCAGGTGTGCCGTTGCAGGCTCTGGTGGGCGCCCTCAACGCAGCGATCGGCGCGTGGGCCACGTGGCTTCCGATCGCGGTGTTCTTCCCGCTGGCTGCGACCGGAGCGGCGCGGCTGTGTCGCGCCGGTGGCGCAGCATTGCCCGGCTGCCTTGCCGCGGCCGTGCTCTTCTGCGTCAACCCCATGGTCTTCGACCGCATCGGTGCGGGTCAGATCGCATTCCTTCTCGGCTACTCGCTGTTGCCGCATGCCCTCGTGGCCCTGCTGCACGGAGCCGATCGCGGCTGGCGCGGTGGTTTCGTGCCCGGCTTGTGGATCGCCGCGCTTGTCGCCTGCACGTCGCACTACGCCTGGATCGTGACCGTTCTCGTGGTCGCGTTCGTCCTCAGCATGCGCTTCAAGATCCGGCTGCTCGGCTGCGTCGCAGTCGCGGCCCTGGTCACGGCCGCGTCGAGCATCTACCTCCTCATCGGACCAGCGGTGGGCAGCCACCAGATCTCGGCCTCGGCCGGAGCAGACCTCGTTGCCTACCGCACGACGGGTGCTTCCGCGCTCGACCGCGTAGTTCACGTGGTTGGGCTCTACGGGTTCTGGCGCGAAGTTCCCTACGAACCGCGAACCGTGCTGTCGGGTTGGTGGTTGCTGCTACTCCTGTTGCTGATCGTGGCCACCATCGGCTACGTCGATCGGCTACGACGGGGTCCGTCCGGACTGCGCGCGATGGCCGCCGCTCTGCTGCTCGCGATGGTGGCCGGAGTCCTGCTGGCCCTCGGGGACCAAGGGCCGA
>JAVEEE010000237.1 GCA_030840615.1 Frankiaceae bacterium
CCTGCGCGAGCGACCGGTCATGCGTCAGCTCCGCCCCTGCCGCACGCCGGTGCTCTGCATTCCCGACTCCGTCGACTTCATGACGTTCGCGTTGCCGGACGTGCGCGTCGCGCTCTATACCGCCAACGTCGGTAAGACGATCCACATGTTGCGAGAGCCGGGCGTCCGTCATGTCTTCATCGGGCATGGCGACAGCGACAAATCCGCCTCGGCCAACCCGTTCAGCAAGGTCTACTCGGAGATCTGGGTGGCCGGTGAGGCAGGCCGGGACCGCTACCGGCGCGCCAACATCGGTATCCATGGCGACGACATCATGGAGGTCGGCCGTCCGCAGCTGAGCGGCATTGCCAGCCACACCGGTCCGATACCCGGCGGCGAGCTGACCGTGCTCTACGCCCCCACCTGGGAGGGCTGGACCAACGACCCTGCGCACACCTCGGTCATCCGCACCGGCCCGCGACTTGTCGAGCAGCTCCTCGCCCTTCCGGATGTGCGGGTCATCTACAAGCCACACCCGACGACAGGTTCCGTGTCGAGCGCCGCGGCGGCCTCCGACGCCCGTATTCGCGAGAGCATCGCTCGCGCAAGCCGCCCGGGCGCACCCCGGCACGAAGTTGCGGTCGGCATCTCCCCCGGGCTCTATGACTGCTTCAACGCCTGCGACGTCCTCGTCGCCGACATCTCCAGCGTGCTGACGGACTTCATGGAGAGCCAGAAGCCTTACGTCGTGCCCAACCTGACCGGTCTCGACGACGACGCGTTCCGTGCCGCATTCCCGAGCGCGTCCGCCGCCTATCTGCTCGATCCGGCCGCGGAGCAGATCGGCGCGACGCTCGACCTCATTCGCGCGTCCGACCCGCTGGCCGCACGCAGACACGATCTCAAGCACTATCTGCTCGGCCCGGACGACCCTGACGCTCTCACCCGTTTCATCGCTGCCGTCGATGCGGCCTACGACCGCGCCGTGGCACTGTGCCCGGTCCGTCCGACCCTCGCTGCCACCGCCGTGTGACGGACGCACCGTGAACTCGCGCGTAATGCCAGCGGCGGCCTTCGACGCCGCGGCCGCCGGCGTTGTCGCCACTGCCCTGGCCGGCGCGGTTGCCCTGGCCGCGACCGGCAGCGCCTGGGGCACGGCGGCGGCACTCGCTGTGACCGCCGTCGCCGAGGTCAGCACCCTGCGTCGCGCACCTCTTCTCTTGTCGGCCCTGGAGCACGTGCACGGCGGGCCTGTTCTGCGCGGTATCGGCTTGCTCTCGGTGGTCCTCCTGGCCGCCCGCACGATGACTGACCGCGCGGTTGTCATCGGAACCGCCATCACTGCTGTCGTCGTGCTCGGTCTCGGCGTGGTCCAGCGAGCGCTGTCTGCGGGGGTCCGTCATCTGCGTCGGCCACCGCTGCTCAGCCGCAACCTCGACCTGGGCGACGTGGCGGTTCCGCGCTCGCCGGCCGCCGTGCTTTTGCAGCCCGGTGGCCTCGACGTCGCCGCGCCGGTGGTCATGGCAGTCGGCCTTGCCGTCGCGCATCAGCACGACGGACGGGCCGCCGCCGCGCTGGCCACCGCCGCCGCGCTCGCAGCGGTCGCACCGGTGGTGTCGGCGGCACACCTCACGAACCTGCGGCGGCGGCGGATCCGCGAGCAGGTGACCGAGGGCGTGACGGATGCGTTGCGGCGGCTGGCCCCGCGGGTGGTTCTCTATTTCGCCAGCACGCCCGAAGAGACCTACCAACCCGACATGTGGCTCGAGCCGGTGGAGCGCCTGGGCATTCCCGCCGTCGTTCTGCTGCGCGACCCGGCCGTTCTCGAGCGGCTGGCGCCGACGTCGCTGCCGGTGGTCTGTACGCCGTACAACGGGACGGTTGCGAAGCTGCCGCTGCCCGACTCCGTCGCGGCGCTCTTCGTCACGCACAGCGGCAACAACCTCGCGCTGCTCCGCCGACGCGAGGCGCGCAGCGTCTTCGTCGGGCACGGCGACAGCGACAAGCCCGACAGCGTCAACCCGTTTGCCCGGGTCTACGAGCAAGTGTGGGTGGCCGGCCCGCTCGGACGGCGTCGCTACGCGGAGGCCCGGGTGGGCGTGACGCCCGAAGCGATCGTCGAGGTCGGCCGGCCACAGGTGCAGCCGATCGCCGGCGCCCCGGACCTGCCGACGGTGCTCTATGCACCGACCTGGGAGGGCTGGGGCGACGACCCGCACCACAGCTCCCTGGCTCAGGTCGGCCCTGCGCTCGTGGGGGCGCTGCTGGCCCACCCCGGTCTGCGCGTCGTCTACCGGCCGCATCCGCTGACCGGCCGTCGCGACCCGCAGATGCGCCGGGCGCACGCCGAGGTGATCCGCCTGCTGCAGGCCGCCGGCGCGGTGGGCGGCTCCCGCACCTCGCCCGACGCACGACTGCCGCGAGACCTGCTCGACGAATCCATCAGCACCGGGCGCCGGCCCTACGACCGCGAGCAAGCGCAGGACGCGCGGCAAGAGAAAGACCGGTCTTTCTGGGTCGCGGCAGCACCAGCGACGCATCGCATCGTCGCCGGTCCGAACGGGCCGAGCCTCATGTCCTGCTTCGAGCAGACGACCGCACTTGTCGGCGACGTCTCCAGCGTGGTCAGCGACTTCCTCGCACTCGACCGGCCCTACGCGGTCGTCGACACCCGCGGGCTCGAGCCGGCCGCCTTCTGCCGGGCATTTCCGGCTGCTGCGGGCGGCCTCGTCATCGATCCGCAGCTCGCGGCGGTGGCCACCCTCGTCGAGCTCGCGAGCGGTGGTGACGACCCGACGGCATCGGCTCGACGGCAACTCCTCGACGACGCACTCGGCGGCCCGGCAAGCTCGTCGGAGCGGTTCGCAGATGCGATCGATCGGCTGATCGGGACGCGCTAGTCGCTTTACAGTCGACTTCGAGCGGTTGTTGGCATCTGGCGCTCAACACGCACCCTCCACGACCCGAGGTAACCACTATGCGTTCTTTGCACCCGTCAGTCCGTCATGCCTCGCTCTGGCTGAGTCCGCTCCTCGTGGTGGGCCTGGCCGCGGCCGGCGCCCCTCCCTCGACCGGTGACGTCGCGGCCACGCGCGTCTCGGCTGCGCCGGCCGTTCACCACTGCTACGGCAAGGTCGTGCGAGTGGAGGACGGCGACACCGTCGACATCAGGCTGACGAAGTCCTGCGTCGATGGCGCCAGAGGCTCGCTGATGGTGATCCGCAACGCCGGCATCCAGACCACCGAGCACAACAACGGCAACCTCGAGTGCTGGGCCGCCGAGGCCGAACGGCATTTCCGGCACCTGCTCTTCAAAGGTCGCCACGTGCGCACAACGTCGTACTACACGACGAAAAGCGACCGGGTGACGCCGCAGGGCCGGGTCCGACTCATCAAGTACGTCGACGCCGCGCGCAAGGGCGGCAAGTGGCTCGACGTCCAGAACGACCAGGTTCTGCACGGTTTGGCCATGGCCAAGCCCGAGGACCGCGAGAGCATGCGCAACGCGAAGATGGTCTACGCGATGGAACGCGCCATGCGCAGCAAGCTCGGCATGTGGGGCAGCCCGCAGCACTGCGGCACCCACCACTACGCCCCCAATGCCAGGATCCGTGGATGGATCGGCTGGAAGGTCGACGGTCCGGACGGCAAGGACTTCAACGGGGAGTGGCTGAGGTTCCGCAACGTCGGTAGCACCACGATCAACCTCGCGCGCTGGAAGCTGCGCTCGTCGAGCCACGACCTGGGCGGCGGCCCCAACAAGACCTACGTCCCGCTTCCTTCTGGGGCGAAGCTCGCACCGGGCGACACCATGACCGTCTACCCGGGCAACGGCACGGACAGCGTCACGAAGATGAAGTTCTACCTCAACCTTCCGCGCCTGCCGTTCTTCCGCAACGTGCCCATGCCCTACGGCGAGACGGTGCCCGGCACGCATCTGCCCACCGGCCAGGCCTGGCCCG
>JAVEEE010000332.1 GCA_030840615.1 Frankiaceae bacterium
TCGCCGGGGATGACGTTCATCGGCTCGTCGACCCAGATGCTGACCGCGACATGGCGACGCCAGCGCGGCTTACGTCCGACGGTCCACACCCGGTGCCCACCCCACACGACCACCGGGATGAGCGGTACGCCGGCCTCGAGTGCCATCCGGGCAGCACCGTTCTTGAGCGGACGCGGAACGTAGGAGCGGGAGATGGTCGACTCCGGGAACACGCCGACGAGCTCACCGGCCTGCAGCGCCTCGACCGCGTGCCGATACGCCGCGGCGCCGGCAGTGCGGTCGACGGGGATGTGGTGCATGCCGCGCATCAGGGGACCGCTGATCTTGTGGTCGAAGACCGCCTGCTTGGCCATGAACCGGACGAATCGCTTCTTGCCCTTCTTGCGCTTGACCGCCGACAGGCCGACGAACGTGAAGTCGAGGTAGCTGACGTGGTTGGAGGCCAGCACAGCGCCGCCCGTCAGCGGGAGGTTGTCGACGCCGCGGAGGTCGAAGCGGAAGTCGAGCACGCGAAACAGGGTCAGCGCGGTCCGGATGACAGGCCGGTAGACGTAGTCCCGCATGCGGTGGGCTCCTCGGAGTGGGGGCTGGCGCTCGCCGCGACCCTAGCCGGTGTTCTGCAGCCCGGCGGCGACGCCGTTGACAGTGAGCAGCAGCAGGTCACGCAGCCGCTGTTCCTCGCGCTCGTCGTCGATACCGGCGCGCAACGCCGACAGCGCCCGCAGCTGCAGGTGCGACAGCGCGTCGACGTAGGGGTTACGCAGGTCGACCGCCGCACCCAGCACCCGCCGGCGTTCCAACAGCCGAGACTGCCCCAACACGGAGAGGACCGCCGCCGTTGACCGGTCGAGCTCCGCCAGGATCCGCTCGCTGAGATCCGGCCTCTCCCCCAGTGCGAGATAGCCCTCGGCGACCCCGCGGTCGGTCTTCGCGAGACTCATTTCGGCGTTGTCGATGAGCGCCGTGAACAACGGCCACTCGCGGTAGCCCGCGCGCAGCCCGTCGTCGTCGCCGGCGGCGGCAAGCCCGCTGCCGAGCCCGTACCACCCGGTCAGGTTGCAGCGCGTCTGCGACCACGCGAACACCCACGGGATCGCGCGCAGATCGGCCAGCGACCGCGGTCCGGACTCGCCGCCAGGACGGCGCGCCGGCCGCGACCCGAGCGCCAGATCGGCGAGCTCCTCCAGCGGACTCACCTGCGCGAAGAAATCCGCGAAACCCTCGGTCTCGACCAGCGCCCGGTACGCCGATCGGGACGCCTCCTCCATCGTTGTGGCGAGATCGGCGAAGCGCTCCGCCGCCGCAGCGTTGCGCTCCTCGACGGTCGGCGTTCCGGCCATCAGCACCGCTGACGTCACCTGCTCGAGGTGCCGCGCTGCGATCCGGTGGTTGCCGTAGCGCGCGAACACGACTTCACCTTGCTCGGTCACCTTGAATCGGTGGTTCACCGACCGCGGAGGTTGCGCGAGGATCGCGCGGTTGACCGGCCCACCACCGCGACCGAGCGAACCGCCTCTGCCGTGGAACAACGTCAGCTTCACCTCGTGCCGGGCCGCCCACTGCGCCAACGCCGCTTGCGCGTCGTAGAGCAACAACGTCGCCGACAACGGGCCGACGTCCTTCGCCGAGTCGGAGTAGCCCAGCATCACCTCGACCCGACCCCTGTCGCGTTCGACCGCTGCTCTCGTGCCGGGTAACGCCATCCACTCGTCAAGGATGTCGGTGCTACGGCGCAGGTCGTCGCCGGTCTCGAAGAGCGGGACGACCTGCAGGCGCAGGTCGCGGTCGCCGACCGCCGCCCGTGCGAGCGCCGGCACGGCGGCCAGGTCGGCCGCAGACGAGCAGAAGCTCACGACATAGCGCGAGCATGCCCGTGGACCCCAGCGCTCCTGCAACAGCGCCATCACCCGCAGGGTTGCGAGCACCTCGCCGGTCATGTCGTCGGTCTCCGCCGGCAACTCGCCCCAGCCGTTGGCTGCGAGCCGGTCGCACTCTTGCGCGGACGGAGAAGAGTCGCTACCGGTCAACGCCGCAAGCGCCGCAGCATGCACGCCACTGTGCTGGCGCACCTCGAGCTCCGCGAGATGGAAACCGAAGGTCTCCACCTGCCATACCAGGTGCTGCAGCTCGCCCCATGCCGCGCGCGGTGCACCGGCTGACTGCAACGACTGTTGCACGAGCCGCAAGTCGTCGAGGAGATCATCCGGCCCGTCGTAGCCGAGGTCGGCATTGCGTTGCCGGGTGGCCGCGATGCGCTCCGCCGCCAACGCCACCTTCTGCCGATGGGGTTGCCGGTCCGCCGAGCGAGCGAGCCGATGCACGAGCTCGGGATGAGCAACCGCGTCGTTCCGCAGCGCCTGCCGCAGCTCGTCGCTGGGTGGCGCGAGCTCGTCGGAGAGGCTCAGCGTCGCGCCGATCCGGCGCGCGGCGTTCTCCAGCGCCCGCAACACGTGATCGGCGTGGATGTCGACGGTCGCGCGCGTCACGTCGGCTGTCACGTGGGGGTTGCCGTCCCGGTCACCGCCGACCCAGCTGCCGAGCCGCAGGTATGCGGGCACGTGAGCCGGCTCATCACCCGCGTCGACCCCGTGGTCTCCGTCGACGGCCGTCTGCGTCGCGCGGTAGAGCGTCGGCGCCAGCCGGAACAGCGTCTCGTCGAAGACCGCCATCATCGCGCGGACCTCATCGAGAGGTTCGAGCCGGCGCGACCGCAGCAACGCCGTCCGCCAGAGGATCGTGATCTCCTCGAGCAGCCGCCGGAGTGCTTCGGCGCGCTCGCTGTCGCCCGCGCGGGGGTCGTCATAGCGCTCGAGCTCGTTGGCGATGCGCGCCAGTGCAGTGACGACCGCACGGCGCCTCGCCTCGGTCGGATGCGCGGTGAGGACAGGGTGGATCTCGAGGTCGGCCAGCGCCGCCACGACCCCGTCGGCCCCGACGGTGGCGACTGCCGCTGCGAGCGAGTCGGCCGTCGGCGGCGCGGTCGCGTCGTCGCGCGAGCGGAGCACCCGCACCCGGTGGCGCTCCTCGGCGAGGTTGACGAGGTGGAACAGGACGGCGAACGCCCGCGCGACCTGGTCGGCTCGATCGACCGAGAACTCCGAGACGATCCGGCCGGGCTCCCCGAGGTCGCCGCCCCGGCGGGCGTCACGAGCCGCTCGTCGCAGCCTCTCGACGTCGTCGTACAAGTCGGCGCCGCCGGTCTCCGCGACCACCTGGCCGAGCAGCCCCCCGAGCAGCCGGACGTCGTCGCGCAGCGCGGTGAACTCGTCGGCCGCCATGCGCGCAGCCTACGGAGCGG
>JAVEEE010000358.1 GCA_030840615.1 Frankiaceae bacterium
GGAGGCCACCGCGCTCCTCGACCGCTGGGCCGCTCTCGTCGAGGCCACGCCGGACTGAGCCCGGTTGTCGCCCACAGTCCGACTGAGCCGACAATGGATCCGATGACCGATTCGTCCGCCCCGGCCAGCCGCCCCGGTGGGCGCGGCCGCGCTGACGAGTCGATGTCTCTGCTTGTCGACATAGCGAGTTCTGCCCTGGATCCGGGCTACGCCGACGCAGCGCTGCACCGGCTCGCCGCGGGCCGGGACGACAGCGGGTCTGGGCCCGACGGCGGCCGGCGGCGGTGGCTCACGATCGGGGGAGTGCTCGCCGCCACCCTCCTCATCGTGATCGCAGGCGTCCAGACCCACGAGCAAGCGCCGCAGGCGCTGCGCGCGCGCGGAGCCCTGATCAGCCAGGTCGAGCGTCGTACCGACGCTGTCACGACCTTGCAGCACCAGCTTGACGGCCTGCGCGGGCAGATCGCCGGACTTCGTGCGCAGGTCCTGGCGTCGACCGCCGCCGGCAGCTCACTCGCGGGTCGGCTCGCCACCGAGGAGCTGGTCGCCGGCACGGTCGCGGTCAGCGGCCCCGGGCTGCGGGTGGTGCTCGACGACGCCCAGCCGGCGGAAGCGTCGAACCGGGTGCTCGACCGGGACCTGCAAGGCGTCGTCAACGCCTTGTGGGCGGCCGGCGCCGAGGCGGTCGCGGTGGGCAACCAGCGACTGACCGGGCAGACCGCGATCCGTCAGGCGGGATCGGCCATCCTCGTCAACTTCCAGCGAGTGGCCCCGCCTTACGTCGTTCAGGCGGTCGGCGACGCCGTGGACCTCGAGACCTCCTTCGGCGTCAGCCGGGCGGCGGGGCGGATGCGCACGCTTGCCCAGCTCTACGGGCTGCGCTTCGACGTCACACGCGAATCGAGCGTGCGCCTTCCCTCTGCACCGGGGCTGACGTTGCGCTACGCCGAGCCGACCGGAGCCGCGGCAGCGGGGGAGGGTCGCCCGTGATCGTCGCTTTCGCGGTCGCGCTGGGGGTGGCGCTGGGCCTGGTGTTGCAGCCGACGGTTCCCTTGGACCTGCAGCCTTATCTGCCCATCGCCGTGGTGGCCGCCCTCGATGCCCTCTTCGGCGGCGTCCGCGCCTGGCTCGAGCGGATCTTCGACGAGAAGGTCTTTGTCGTGTCCTTCGTCGCCAACGTGCTCGTCGCCGCGCTCATCGTCTTCGTGGGCGACAAGCTTGGCGTCGGCGGCGAGCTGTCGACCGCAGTCGTCGTGGTACTGGGCATCCGCATCTTCTCCAACGCAGCCGCCATTCGCCGGCATCTGTTCCGCGCATGAGCCCGCCGGAAGAGCGCGGTGCGCAGATGGTCAGGCGGCTCTGGGTGGCCTTGCGAGCACGACCGAGTCGCCCGCAGATGGCCATCGCGGCGCTCTGCGGCCTGCTGGCGTTCGGCCTGGTCACGCAGGTGCACGCCACGTCGACGACCGGGGGCCTGAGCTCGGCCCGCACCGATGATCTGCTGGGCATCCTTGCCGACCTGGACAATCGCGCCGACCGGCTCCGCGCCGATATCACCGACCTGCAGGCCAGCGACCTCGCACTCCGCAGCGGCACCGGCCAGAACCGGGCTGCCTTGCGGGAGGCACGCGCCCGGGCGCGGACGCTGGGCATCCTCACGGGCACGCTGCCGGCCAGCGGACCCGGCATCGTCCTCACGATCAGCGATCCGCAAGGACAGGTGCGCGCCGACGTCCTCGTGGATGCCCTGCAGGAGCTCCGCGACGCCGGCGCCGAGGCAATCCAGCTCTCCGGCGTACGGGTGGTCGCGTCGACGGCGCTCCTGGACGACGTCGGCGGGGGTGTGGACGTGAGTGGCCGGCGGGTGACCCCGCCCTACCGCCTCGCCGTGATCGGTGACTCCCGGACGCTGGCCGGCGCGCTCGAGATCCCGGGAGGCGTTTCCGACACTGTTGGCCGGGTGCCGGGAGCGCACGCGGAGATCACCCTCTCGGCCCGAGTGACGATCACCGCCTTGCAGGTCCTGCAAGAGCCTCGTTACGCTCGGCCGGTCCGCCGCTGATTGGAGCCTCACCCGTGATCCCGGAAGAGCTGAGATATACGGCTGAGCACGAGTGGGTGCGCACGGTCGATGGCGGCCGGGTTCGGGTCGGCATCACCGACTATGCCCAGGACGCTCTCGGCGACGTCGTGTTCGTGAGCCTGCCGGAGGTCGGCAGCGCGGTCACGGCGGGCGAGCCCTGCGGCGAGGTCGAGTCGACGAAGAGCGTCTCCGAGCTCTACGCCCCCGTCAGCGGCGAGGTGGCCGCCCGCAACGACGGCCTGGACGGCCGGCCCGACCTGGTCAACCAGGACCCGTACGGCGAGGGGTGGCTGGTCGAGATCGCGGTAGCGGACGCATCAGCGGTAGACGGCTTGCTCGACGCCAAGGCATACGCGGCGAAGACGGCGGAAGGCTGATCCACAGGCTCGACCTCTGGTTGACCCTCACTCGACCAGGCCGCCGTTGCGACGAACCGGTTGACCCCCGTCTGCGGTCGCGTCTAGGTTGCGAGTTTCCCTGAACCTCTGGTTGACGGTCGGCCGTCAACGGCCCACGGAAGGGGCACCGCACCCATGGCGAGCGTGTTCTGCACCCAGTGCGGACAGCAGAACCCGGACGACAGCAAGTTCTGCGCTCGTTGCGGGGCGCCGCTGACGGTGCCGGCGACGCCACCGGTCCCGGCCGCGGAGCAGACCACGACGATCTCGATGACCGGCATCGAGACGACGGAGGAGCACGCCGACGACCTCCCGGACGTCGGCATCGACTCGCTGCCGTCCGGCAGCGCCCTGCTCGTCGTCAAGCGGGGCCCCAACGCCGGCAGCCGGTTCCTGCTCGACAAGGACGTCACCACGGTGGGACGTCACCCGGAGAGCGACATCTTCCTCGACGACGTCACGGTGTCGCGCCGGCATGCCGAGTTCCATCGGATCGACGACGCCTTCCTGGTTCGCGACGTCGGCAGCCTCAACGGCACGTACCTCAACCGCGAGCGCCTCGAGGAGTCGCCGCTCGCCGGCGGCGACGAGGTGCAGATCGGCAAGTTCCGGCTCGTCTACTTCACCAGCACCCCGGAGTCACACAGATGACAGCGGTCCCGTCCCGCGCCTACATGAGCATCGGCGAGGTGCTCGCCAGCCTGCGCCCGGACTTCGCGGACGTCACGATCTCGAAGATCCGGTTCCTCGAAGCCGAAGGACTGGTCGAACCCGAGCGGACACCCTCCGGCTATCGGAAGTTCTCCCGCGACGACGTCGCCAGGCTGCGCTACGTGCTCGCAGCGCAGCGCGACAACTACCTGCCGCTTCGCGTGATCAAGGCACATCTCGAGGCGATCGACCGGGGGCTGGAGCCGCCGGCGACGCCCGGCGGCGGGCCGCAGGTGCCCCGCGCCCTTGCGATCGCCGAGGGGCTTCCCGGACCGGACGCGTTCGGCAGAGAGATCACGGAGCTGCGGCTGTCCCGCGAAGAGCTGCTCGACGCGGCTGCCGTCGACCCGGCCCAGCTCGACCTGCTCGAGCAGTACGGCCTGGTCGCGGCCCGACCGGGCGGCTTCTACGACGGCGACGCGCTCGTCATCGCCAAGACGGTCGCCGAGATGAGTCGGTTCGGGCTCGAGCCCCGGCATCTGCGCGCGTTCCGGGCGGCGGCCGACCGCGAGGTCGGGCTCGTCGAGCAGGTGGTCGCTCCGCTGGTCCGCCAGCGAAACCCCGAGTCGCGCGGCCGCGCCGAGGAGACCGCGCGCGAGCTCGGGTCGCTCTCGGTCAAGCTGCACGCCATGTTGGTGAAGTCCGGGCTCAAGCCGTTGCTCGGCGGCTGATCTCAGCCCGTTGCCGGGGCGTTGTGGCGGTGTAGTTTGGTGCTCATCGCCAATCTGCCGGGGCCTGGATCAACGGGGCCCACATCCCGGGGGCGGAGTCCTGCGTGAACGAGCTGACCGTGGTCGGGGTTCGGGTCGAGCTGCCCTCCAACCAGCCGATCGTTCTCCTCAAGGAGACCGACGGTGACCGCTATCTCCCGATCTGGATCGGCGCGGTCGAGGCCACCGCGATCGCATTCGCCCAGCAGGGCGTGGTGCCGGCTCGACCCCTCACCCACGACCTGCTGAAGGACGTGCTCGAGGCCCTCGGCGCGGACCTGACCGCCGTGACGATCACCGACCTGCGCGAGGGTGTCTACTACGCCGATCTGCAGTTCGCGAGCGGCGTCACCGTCTCCGCGCGCCCGTCCGACGCCATCGCCCTGGCCATCCGGGTGGGCACGACGATCTACGCCGAGGATGACGTGCTCGCCGAAGGCGGCGTGGCGATCCCGGACGAGCAGGAGAACGAGGTCGAGAAGTTCCGCGAGTTCCTCGACCAGGTGTCACCCGAGGACTTCGAAACCGGCTCCTGAGCGTCAGGTCTCGACGTCAACCTCAAGTCGAGGTCGAGATCGGCGACATGCCGATGCAGGGCGTTGACGGCGCGAGATGACGGGCTTACCGTCACAGCGGAAATTGCACTCGTGTCAGTTCCCCTTCCGCGATATGCGGACGGCACGCTCAACGGAGGTCCCGGTGGCACCCGACGACGGAGGACACCAGACCGCGCTGTTCGGCCTGCAAGAGGCCGCATTGTCCGACGGCGTCGGCTATCGCGGACCTACGGCGTGCTCTGCGGCCGGCATCACCTATCGCCAGCTCGACTACTGGGCCCGCACCTCTCTCGTCGAACCCTCGGTCCGGCCGGCGCACGGGTCCGGAACCCAGCGGCTCTACTCCTTCCGCGACATCCTCATGCTCAAGGTCGTCAAGCGACTGCTCGACACCGGCGTCTCGCTGCAGAACATCCGCACGGCCGTCAACCACCTGCGCGAGCGCGGCGTCGCGGACCCCACGCAGATCACGCTCATGAGCGATGGAACCACCGTCTATGCGTGCACGTCGCCCGATGAGGTGGTCGACCTCGTCCAGGGCGGGCAGGGCGTCTTCGGGATCGCGGTCGGCCGAGTCGTCCGCGAGGTCGAAGGCTCGCTCGCCGAGCTTCCGTCCGAGCGTGCCGAGCAGGGCAAGGCGGCGGCGTTGACCAGCGACGAGCTCGCCGCCCGCCGTTCCCGGCGCACGACTGCCTGACCTCGCCCGTTCGCCGTAACGACGGCG
>JAVEEE010000373.1 GCA_030840615.1 Frankiaceae bacterium
GTCTCGTTCTGCGACAGCCCGGTGTGCTCCTGCAGCGCCGCGAGGATCTCGTCGCCGCCGAGCACCGCGCACAGCGTGTTGGTGCACACGCCGACGTGGTACGTGCCGGCCGGGCGCCGCCGGTACATCGTGTAGAAGGTCGCCACCCATGACGGCGCACAGCGTGTTGGTGCAGACGCCGACGTGGTAGTTACCGACCGGCCGCCGCTTGTACATCGTGTAGAACGTCGCGACAGCTCCGACCTCGGCCTTCGTGAGATCGAGGAGCTCGGCGCACAGTCCGATGCCGGCGGGCGAGACGTAGCCCTCGACGCTCTGCACGAGATGCAGCAGCGGCAACAGCGCCGAACGCGGCTTGGGATAGCGCGCGATCAGCTCCCGCGCCTGCTCGCGGGTCTCGTCCGTGAACTGCATCAGCGGTCCACTCCGCCCATGACGGGGTCGATGCTCGCGACGCTGGCGACGACGTCGGAGATCATGCCGCCTTCGGTCAACGCCGGAACGGCCTGCAGGTTGACGAACGAAGGGTCACGCAGATGCACCCGGTAAGGCCGGGTGCCACCGTCGCTGACGATGTGCGCACCGAGCTCCCCGCGGGGCGACTCGACCGGGACGTAGGCCTGACCCGGGGGGACCCGGAAGCCCTCCGTGACGAGCTTGAAGTGATGGATCAACGCTTCCATCGACTGACCCATGATGTGGCGGATGTGGTCGAGGGAGTTGCCGAGGCCGTCTCCGCCGAGCGCCAGCTGCGCCGGCCAGGCGATCTTCTTGTCGGCCACCATGATCGGACCGGGCTTCAACCGGTCGACGGCCTGCTCGATGATGCGCAACGACTGCCGGATCTCGTTGACGCGGACGAGATAGCGCGCGAAGCAGTCACCCGCCGACTCGGTGACGACGTCGAAGTCGTAGTTCTCGTAACCGGAGTAGGGCATCTCCTTGCGGATGTCCCAGGCGAGGCCGGAGGCCCGCAGCAGCGGCCCGGTGACGCCGAGCTGCATGCAGCCGTTGGTGTCGAGGAATCCGACGCCCTTGAGCCGGCGCAGCCAGATCGGGTTGGCGGTCAGCAACGACTCGTACTCGTCGATCTTGGCGTGCATGTAGGGGATGAACTCGCGGATCCGGTCGACCGCGCCGGGAGGCAGGTCCTGGGCGACTCCGCCCGGGCGGAAGTAGGCGTGGTTCATCCGCAGCCCGGTGATCATCTCGAGGATCGCCAGGATGTGCTCGCGCTCCCGGAAACCGAACAGCATCATCGTCATGGCGCCGATCTCCATGCCGCCGGTGGCGAGCCACACGAGGTGCGACGAGATCCGCTGCAGCTCCGCAAGAAGGACGCGGATCACCTTGACGCGCTCAGGGATCTGGTCCTCGATGTCGAGCAGCCGCTCGACGCCGAGGCAGTAGGTCAGCTCGTTGGAGAGCGGCGCCAGGTAGTCGCAACGGGTGATGAACGTGACCGCCTGGGTCCAGGTGCGGAACTCCATGTTCTTCTCGATGCCGGTGTGCAGGTAGCCGATCACGACGCGCGATCGTGCCACCGTCTCGCCTTCGAGCTCGAGCACCATGCGCAGCACCCCATGCGTGGAGGGGTGCTGCGGCCCCATGTTGACGACGATCCGCTCGCTCTCGAGGGGATCGACCGCATTGACGATCTCGTCCCAGTCACCGCCGCCGACGGTGAAGATCCGACCGGCGTCGTCGGTCGACGTGCTGCCGTAGGGGTCCTCGGACGAGTACGTCGAGGTGTAGGTCGTTGCACTGTCGGCGGCGTTGGGGTCGGTCATGCGTAGGACCTCCGGGTGTCCGGCGGAGGAATCTGCGCACCCTTGTATTCGACCGGCACCCCGCCCAACGGGTAGTCCTTGCGCTGCGGATGACCGGGCCAGTCGTCGGGCATCTCGATGCGGGTGAGTCCCGGATGTCCGTCGAAGACGATGCCGAAGAAGTCCCAGGTCTCGCGCTCGTGCCAGTTGGCTGTGGGGTAGACCTCGGTCACGCTCGGCACGTGCGGATCGGCATCGGCCACCGCGACCTCGAGACGCAACCGGCGGCGCCTCGTCATCGACAGCAGGTGGTAGACGGCGTGCAGCCGCCGGCCGGTGGGGTCGTTGGGGTAGTCGACACCGGAGACACCCGACAGCTGCTCGAAGCGCAAGCGCGGGTCGTCCCGCAGCAGCCGGCACAGATCGACGAGTGCCTCGCGCTTGACGTAGAGCGTGAGCTCGCCGCGGTGCACGACGACACGCTCGACGGCGTCGCCGAACGACGGCAGCGCCTGCTCGAGAGCATCGGTCGCCTCGTCGAACCACTCGCCGTAGGGCTTGGGCGAGGAGACGAGGTCCGTGGGGCGCACGGCAAGCCCGCCGAAGCCCGACGTGTCGCCGAAGCCCGAAGCGCCGAACATGTCCCGGTGCTCGTCGGTCACGCGCCCTCCCCCGGCAGCGGCGCGTTGAACACGAGGGGAGCGTCGGCCGCGAGTCCCTGGGAGATGCGGGTGTCACGCGCGATCGGCTTCTCGTAGGGCGACTCGTCGAGCGTTGTCCACGCGGTCTTGCCGCTGATCGGCGCGGCCTTGATCTTGTCGTGCAGCTTGAGGATCGCGTCGAGGAGCATCTCGGGTCGCGGCGGACACCCGGGCAGGTACATGTCGACCGGCACGACGTGGTCGACGCCCTGCACGATCGCGTAGTTGTTGAACATTCCACCGCTGCTCGCGCAGACGCCCATCGCGAGCACCCACTTGGGCTCTGGCATCTGGTCGTAGATCTGCCGCAGCACCGGAGCCATCTTCTGCGAGACACGGCCGGCGACGATCATCAGGTCGGCCTGTCGCGGCGTGGCGCTGAACCGCTCCATGCCGAACCGCGCGATGTCGAACCGCGGTCCGCCGACGGCCATCATCTCGATCGCACAACAGGCAAGCCCGAACTGCGCGGGCCACAGCGAGTTCTTGCGCGCGACGTTGAGCATCTTGGCGACGGTTGTCAGCAAGATGCCTTCAGGCAGCTTCTCCTCGAGACCCATCTCGTCAGTCCCAGTCGAGCCCGCCGCGACGCCAGACATAGGCGTAGACGACGAACACGGAGGCGATGAACAGGAGCATCTCGACGAGGCCGAACAGCCCGAGCTTGTCGAAGGCCACGGCCCACGGGTAGAGGAAGATGATCTCGATGTCGAAGACGATGAACAACATCGCGGTCAGGTAGTACTTCACCGGCATCTTGTGGCCCTGGAAGGCCTGCGGCGCCGGCTCGATGCCGCACTCGTACGACTCGACCTTGGCACGGTTGTAGCGCTTTGGCCCGGTCAGGGATCCGGCGATGACGGAGAAGATGGCGAAGCCGGCAGCGATGACGAGAAGGACGAGGATCGGGACCACGTCGTCTTCCTCCTCCGGTTGGGCGCTGACCGGTTGGTCAGTCTAGGTGCGGGTAGCGGCAGGTCAGGCGGCAGGGGCAAGCTTGTTGAGCGCGGTGATGAGGCGGTCCATGGCGTCGCCGTCGCGGGCGTCGGTGAGGTTGGCGAGCAGCTTCAGACAGAACTTCATGAGCGTCGGGTGCGGCAGCCCGTGGCGGGTGCAGAGCTTCATCACCGCCGGGTGGCCGATGGCTTTCACGAACAACCGCCCGACCGTGTAGTAGCCGCCGTACTCGGCCTCGAGCGCCGCCGGGTAGGACGACAGGACGCGCTCCCGACGCGGTCCCGTCGGCGCGGCCAGCGCCTGGGCGACGACCTCGGCGACGAGCCGTCCCGACTCCATCGCATAGGCGATGCCTTCACCATTCATCGGGTTGACCATCCCGCCCGCGTCCCCGACGAGCAGAGCGCCGTTGGCGTAGTGCGGCTTGCGGTTGAAGCCCATGGGCAAGGCCGCGCCGCGGGTCGGTCCGGTCGAGTTCTCCTCGACGAATCCCCACTCCTCGGGCAGCTGCGCGAGCCAGCGGTCGAGCAGCGCGCGGTAGTCGGTCTTGCCGAACGCG
>JAVEEE010000249.1 GCA_030840615.1 Frankiaceae bacterium
CGATCATCGGTTACGACCGCTCCCCGGAAAGTGGCCGGGACGTCGAGAGCCTGGAGCTTCTGGCGCAGCGGCTGGCTCCGCCGCGGGCTGTGTGGGTGATGGTGCCGGCTGGCCCGCCGACCTACGAGACCGTCGACACCCTCGGCGGGCTGCTGGAACCGGGCGACGTCGTCGTCGACGGCGGCAACTCTCGCTACACCGACGACATCCGGCACGCCGAAGACCTCGCGGAGAAGGGCATCGGCTTCGTCGACTGTGGCGTGTCCGGAGGCGTCTGGGGGCTGACCGAGGGCTACGCGTTGATGTGCGGCGGCGCCAAGGAGCACGTCGAGCTGGTCATGCCGATCTTCGACTCGCTCAAGCCGGTCGGGGACACCGGGTTCGTCCACGCGGGTTCGGTGGGGGCCGGGCATTTCGCGAAGATGGTCCATAACGGCATCGAGTACGGCTTGATGCAGGCCTACGCCGAGGGCTGGGAGCTGCTCGAGGCGACCGACCTCGTCACCGACGTACGCACCGTCTTCCGGTCCTGGCAGTCCGGCACCGTCATCCGCTCGTGGCTGCTCGACCTCGCCGTTCGTGCTCTGGACGACGACGAGCATCTCGAGCAGCTGCGGGGCTACGCCGAGGACTCGGGCGAAGGTCGATGGACGGTCCAGGCGGCCATCGACCATGCCGTGCCGCTGCCCGTGATCACGGCATCCCTCTACGCACGCTTCGCGTCGCGCCAGGAGGACTCGCCGGCGATGAAGATGATTGCCGCGCTGCGCAACCAGTTCGGCGGACACGCGGTGACAGCGGCGGCCGGCTCGGTCGAGAAGGGCGCGGATGCACCCGGCGCGGACGCCAACGGGCATCGGGGCAAGCCCGACGCCACAGCACGTTAGCGACGCATGCACGTCACCCACCTCTCGGTCACCGACTTCCGGTCCTACCCGCGCGTCGACCTCGAGCTGGCACCCGGCATCACGGCGCTGGTCGGCCCCAACGGTCAGGGCAAGACCAACCTGGTGGAGGCGCTCGGCTACCTCGCCACCCTGGGCAGCCATCGGGTGGCGACGGACGCACCGTTGGTTCGCTCCGGTGCGGAGCGCGCGGTGATCCGTGGCGTCGTCGTACGGGACGGTCGAGACACCCGGGTCGAGGTGGAGATCACTCCGGGCAAGGCCAACCGGGCCCGCCTCGGTGGTGCCCCGCTGCCACGGGCGAGGGAGATCCTCGGGACCGTTCGCACCGTCCTGTTCGCGCCGGAGGACCTCGCCATCGTCAAAGGAGATCCGAGCGAGCGCCGCCGCTATCTCGACGAGCTGCTGGTGGCGCGGGCACCGCGCTACGCCGGTGTCCGGGCCGACTACGACCGGGTGCTGAAGCAGCGCAACGCTCTGCTCAAGACGGCGGGGGCCGCGCGGCGCGCCGGTGGCTCCGCGCTACGGACCCTCGACGTGTGGGACGCCCACCTCGCCGCGGCGGGAGCCGAGCTGCTCGCCGGGCGGCTGGACCTGGTCGAGGCGTTGCGCCCCCTCGTGGACAAGTCCTACGCGGCCGTCAGCCGGGGCGCGGGCGCCACGGAGCTGAGCTACACGTCGTCGCTGCCCGCCGACAGCCTGGCCAGCGGCGATCGCGACGTGCTCGCCGCTGCTCTCGCCGCTGCCGTGGCTGCCACCCGTGATGCCGAGCTCGATCGGGGTGTCACGCTCGTCGGGCCACACCGTGACGAGCTCGTGCTGAGCATCGGCGAGCTGCCGGCCAAGGGTTACGCCAGCCACGGCGAGTCGTGGTCGCTGGCACTGGCGTTGCGGCTGGCGTCCTACGACCTGCTCCGGGCCGACGGCGGCGAGCCGGTGCTGATCCTCGATGACGTCTTCGCCGAGCTCGACGACTCGCGCCGCGAGCAACTTGCGGAGCTCGTGGCGCCGGCCGAGCAGGTGATCGTGACGGCCGCGGTTGCCGGCGACGTGCCCGAGCAGCTCAGCGGAGCTCGCTACGACGTGGCTTACGGCGAGGTGTCACGTGTCCGCTGACGGCGAGGACATGTCCGCACAAGCCAGACGCCTGCTCGACCGGGCTCGGCGGATGGCGCCGCCGAAACCGAAACGCCGGCGTCGGCCCGCGCCGGAGGAGCAGTCGTGGAGCGGTGCCGCCCCGGACGGCCGGGACCCCACCCCGGTCGGTGCCGCGGTCGGGGACCTCGTCGCGGAACGCAAGTGGGACGCGACGCTGCGGGCAGCAGGGATCGAGGCCCGCTGGGACACGATCGTCGGTGCCGAGGTGGCCGGGCACTGCCGGCCGGAGCGGCTGGAGAACGGCGAGCTGACGTGTGTCGCCGAGTCGACGGCCTGGGCGACGCAGATCCGCCTGCTGTCGCGGCAGCTGATCGAGCGGCTCGCCGCAGATCTCGGGCCCGGTGTCGTGACCCGGCTGCGGGTGCTGGGACCGACTGCACCGAACTGGCGGCACGGGCCGCTGCGCGTCACCGGACGGGGGCCGCGCGACACCTACGGCTGAGCACCCTCGGAGGCGGTTTCTGCCCCCGGCCCGCGTGGGGGGACATTGACCCGGCCTTGTGCGCGCGCCACGCGGGTCCACAGGTGCCCGCGAACGCCCTTTCTGACGCCGTTCGAAGGTAGACTTGGCCGCACACCCACCACCCCGAGGCGCCTCCGGGCGCCGTAGCCGCGCCTTACCCCTGGAGCGTTCGTTGTCGTCCTACGACGCCAAGTCCATCACCGTCCTCGAAGGCCTCGAGGCGGTACGCAAACGGCCCGGCATGTACATCGGCTCCACCGGTGAGCGAGGGCTGCACCACCTGGTCTACGAAGTCGTGGACAACGCCGTCGACGAGGCGCTCGCGGGCCATGCCGACACGATTCATGTCACGTTGCTCGCCGGCGCGGGTGTGCGCGTGATCGACAACGGCCGCGGCATCCCCGTCGACCGGCACCCGGTGGAGAAGCGTCCGGCCGTCGAGGTCGTGCTGACGACCCTGCACGCCGGCGGCAAGTTCGACGGCAAGTCCTACGCAGTGTCCGGCGGCCTGCACGGCGTCGGGGTCTCGGTTGTCAACGCCCTTTCCTCCCGGCTCGAGGTCGAGATCATGCGTGACGGCTTCGTGTGGACACAGACCTACAGCGAGGGCGGCAAGGCGGTCACACCGTTGAAGAAGGGCGCGGCCACCCGGTCCACCGGCACCACGGTCACGTTCTGGGCGGACGAGTTGATCTTCGAGACGACGAACTACTCGTTCGAGACGCTCTCGCGGCGACTACAGGAGATGGCCTTCCTCAACGCCGGCCTGTCCATCACGTTGCGCGACGAGCGCGAAGAGGTGCCGCACGAGGTCGTCTACGTCTACAAGGGCGGGCTCGAGGACTTCGTCAGACACCTCAACGCGACGAAGACCGCGGCGCACGACTCGGTCATCCACTTCAACACCGACACGTCGGGGATGGCGCTCGAGGTCGCGATGCAATGGAACAACACCTACGCCGAGTCGGTCTACCCGTTCGCCATCACCCTCAACACCCACGAGGGCGGCACCCACGAGGAGGGCTTCCGCGCGGCGCTGACGACGGTGGTCAACAAGTTCGCGCGCGACCAGAAGATCCTCAAGGAGAAGGACGACAACCTCACCGGTGATGACATCCGGGAAGGCTTGACGGCGATCGTGTCGGTCAAGCTGGCGCAGCCGCAGTTCGAGGGCCAGACCAAGACCAAGCTCGGCAACACCGAGGCAAAGTCCTTCGTCCAGAAGGCGTGCAACGACTGGCTCGGCTCGTGGTTCGAGCGCAACCCGCGTGAAGGCAAGGTCGTCGTCTCGAAGGCCGCGTCGGCGGCACTCGCCCGGATCGCCGCTCGCAAGGCGCGCGACCTGGCCCGCGGCCGCAAGGGTCTGCTCGAGTCGGCCGGGTTGCCCGGAAAGCTGGCGGACTGCCAGTCGACCAACCCCGAGGAATGCGAGATCTACGTCGTCGAGGGCGACAGCGCCGGCGGGTCGGCCAAGGGTGGCCGCAACCCGATGAACCAGGCGATCCTCCCGATCCGCGGCAAGATCATCAACGTCGAGAAGGCCCGCATCGACCGGGTGCTGCAGAACACGGAGGTGCAGGCGCTCATCACCGCCCTCGGCACCGGCATCCACGACGACTTCGACGTCGACAAGCTGCGCTACCACAAGATCGTGCTGATGGCCGACGCCGACGTCGACGGCCAGCACATCCGCACGCTGCTGCTGACCTTGCTCTTCCGCTTCATGAAGCCGCTGATCGAGCTCGGCTACGTCTACCTGGCGCAGCCCCCGCTCTACAAGCTGAAGTGGAACAAGCCGCACCCGCCCGACTACGCCTACTCCGACCGCGAGCGGGACGGCATCATCACCACGGGCACCGAAGGCGGCAAGAAGCTGCCGAAGGAAGACGGCATCCAGCGCTACAAAGGTCTCGGCGAGATGAACGCCGAGGAGCTGTGGGAGACGACCATGAACCCGGCCAGCCGGGTGCTCCTGCAGGTGACGCTGGACGATGCCGCGACCGCCGACGAGCTGTTCTCCGTCCTCATGGGTGAGGACGTCGAGGCCCGGCGTTCGTTCATCACCCGCAACGCCAAAGACGTTCGCTTCCTCGACATCTAACGAAGGACCACCTTGACCGAGGTCACCACCCCGCCCCCGGGAGATCGCGTCGAGCCTGTCGGGCTCGAGGTCGAGATGCAGCGCAGCTTCCTCGACTATGCGATGTCCGTCATCGTCTCGCGCGCCCTTCCCGACGTACGCGACGGCTTGAAGCCCGTGCACCGCCGGGTGCTCTACGCGATGTTCGACGGCGGCTACCGGCCGGACCGCGGCTACTCGAAGTGCAGCCGCGTCGTCGGCGACGTGATGGGTCAGTACCACCCGCACGGTGACTCCGCGATCTACGACACCTTGGTGCGCCTCGCGCAGCCGTGGGCCATGCGCCTGCCGCTCGTCGACGGCCAGGGCAACTTCGGCTCCCCGGGCAACGACCCTCCAGCCGCTATGCGCTACACCGAATGCCGGCTCACGCCGGTCGCGATGGAGATGCTGCGTGACATCGACCAGGACACGGTCGACTTCCAGCCCAACTACGACGGCCGTTCGCAGGAGCCGCTGGTCCTGCCGAGCCGCTTCCCGAACCTTCTCGTCAACGGCGCAGCCGGCATCGCCGTCGGCATGGCGACCAACATCCCGCCGCACAACTTGCAAGAGGTTGCGGCTGCCGTGCAGTGGTACCTCGAGCATCCGGAGGCTGCCGACGAGGAGCTTCTCGAAGCCTGCGTCGAGCGCATCAAAGGCCCGGACTTCCCGACCGGCGCACTGATCGTCGGCCGCGACGGCATCGACCAGGCGCTACGGACCGGACGCGGCTCAGTGCGGATGCGCGCGATCATCGAGGTCGAGGAGGACGCGCGCGGGCGCCAGCAGCTCGTCGTCACCGAGCTGCCCTACCAGGTCAACCCGGACTCACTCGCCGAGAAGATCGCCGACCTCGTCCGGGACGGCAAGATCGGCGGCATCGCCGACGTCAAGGACGAGTCCAGTGCCCGCACCGGGCAGCGCCTCGTCATCGTGCTCAAGCGCGACGCGATCGCGAAGGTCGTGCTCAACAACCTCCACAAGCACACCCAGCTGCAGGACTCGTTCGGTGTCAACATGCTGGCGCTGGTCGACGGCGTACCGCGCACCCTCAACGTCGGTCAGATGGTGCGGCACTACGTCGCGCACCAGGTCGAGGTCGTCGTCCGGCGTACCAAGTACCGGCTGCGCAAGGCGGAGGAGCGCGCCCACATCCTGGTCGCGCTGCTCAAGGCGCAGGACCGCATCGACGAGGTCATCGCCCTGATCCGTGGCAGCGAGTCGGCCAATGCTGCCCGCACCGGACTGATGTCACTGCTGGAGATCGACGAGATCCAGGCCACGGCGATCC
>JAVEEE010000445.1 GCA_030840615.1 Frankiaceae bacterium
CCGATCGTCCGGGTGCGACCGTTCAACGCCTACGGGCCGGCGCAGAGTCCGGACCGGGTGATCCCCGAGATCATCACGCGGGCGGTGCGCGGCGAGCGGCTGCGGATGACGCAGGGCAAGCAGACGCGCGAGTTCAACTACGTCGAAGATCTCGCCGACGGCTTCGTGCAGCTCGCGACCGCGCCCGACGTCGACGGTGATCTGTTCAACCTCGGCTGTGGCATCGACGTGTCGATGCGCGAGGTGGCGACGACGATCCTGGATCTGATGGGCAACCCGATCGAAGCGGACTTCGGTGCGTTTCCCGACCGGCCTACGGAGATCTGGGAGATGCGCAGCGACCCGACGAAGTCGCGGGAGCGTTTCGGCTACGAGGCCCCGACGTCACTCGCGGATGGTCTCGCGCGCACCATCGAGTGGTATCGCAACGAGCTGTCGAAGGCCACGACTCCCTTCGCGCTCGCGCCCTAGCGGGCATGCGCATCGCCCTGGTCCACCCGTTCAGCTGGCCGGCCGTTCGTCGCGGCGGTGAGCGCTACCTGCACGACCTCGCCTGGTATCTCACCAGGCACGGAGCGGACGTCGACATCGTTGTCGGCGGCCGGCCGGGGATCGAGCCGGGACCGGACGGCCGGCTGGTGCGGCTGCGCCACCCGCGGCGGCTCAACGTCCGCCGACTGACACCGACCGAGACGTTCGGCCTGCCCGCTCTGGGCTGGCTGGCGCGGCACCGTTACGACGTCGTACACGCACTGACCCCGACTGCAGCGCTCGCCGCCGTCGCTACCCGGCAGCGCACCGTCTACACCGCGCTGGGTCATCCCGACCCGGAGACGCTCGCCCGGCGTCGCTACACCGCAGCGACGTTCCGCACCACGGTCCGGCGGGTCGCTGCACCACTCGCGCTGAGCGTCTCGGCCGCACACAACATCGAGGAGATCACCGGCGTGAAGCCGCGCGTCGTCCCGCCGGGGCTGCGCGTGGAGCAGTTCCCACTGCGGTCCGGCGCGCGGACCGGGCCGCCACGGGTGCTGTTTCCGGCGCACGCGGCCGACCCGCGCAAGTGCCTGGACGTGCTGCTCGCGGCCTTTCCCGGCGTGCTCGACCGGCACCCGGATGCCCAGCTGGTGCTGGGCGGCGGTGGCAACACCAGCTGGGCGTTCGACCGGCTGCGCGCCGACGACCGCGCGCGGGTCGAGGGCGCGACCGTCGACCTCGGTGCCGGCGAGCTGGCCGACGTGCCGCAGCGCTACGCCGACGCAACCGTGACCGTCCTGCCGAGCGTCGACGAGGCGTTCGGTCTCGTCCTCGTCGAGTCGCTCGCTGCCGGCACGCCGGTCGTCGGCGTCGCCTCCGGCGGCCCGCTGGAGATCATCGACCGGCCCGACATCGGTCGGCTGGCCGCACCGCGCGATGCCGACTCGCTGGCCGACGCGATCTGCGCCGTCATCCCGCTCGCCGCCGACCCGGCGACGCCCGACCGCTGCGCTGACCAAGCCCGACGATGGGACTGGGAGGAGACCGTCGGGCCGCTCCACGAAGCGGTCTACGCGACGATCCTCCGACGATGACGTTGAACAGGCGATGAGTACTGTTTGCGCGGTGCCGAAGGCCCTCGATGCCGCCCTGCCGGTGGTGGTCGACGGTGGATTGCGGACGCGGCGTTCGGAACGCAAGCAGCAGCTGGACGTGGCCCGCGCGTTCGAGCGCGCAACCGTGCCGCCCAAGGCATCCGAGTGGGGGCGGTTCGGCCGCTCCTACGTCGTGCCCCCGGCGCGGGTGTCTTGCCCGGACTGCATCTGGATCGGTGACGGTGTCGTCGTTCACGAGCACGTCTGGCTGTCGGTGGTGCGGGCGTTCGACGACATCGTTCCCCGACTCGTCCTCGAGGACCGCGTGCGCATCGGGCGGTGCTGTCAGCTCTCGGTCGCAGGCGAGGTCGTCATCGAGCGCGATGTCCTGATCGGGGACTTCGTCCAGATCGGGGACACCTCGCACCCCTACGAGCCGAAGCTCCGCCTGCCCGCTGTCGGCCGGCCGATCCCGGTGCACATCGGCGCGCGAGCAGTGATCGCCAGCCATGTCGTCGTCCTGCCGGGTGTGTCGGTGGGTGCAGGTGCGATCGTCGATCATCACGCCGTCGTGACCAGCGACGTCCGGCCCGGGGCGATCGTCAGCGGCAACCCGGCCCGCGAGGTCACCGGATGAAACGGCCCAACCGTCAAACGCTCGTCGCCGCGCACGAGCGGCGGGCAGCGCGCAGCCTGATGCGACGTACGACGGATGCCTTCCTGCCGCCACCCCAGCGCGCCTACGCGGCCTATGGCGCCCAGACCCTGGTCGTGCCCCCGACCAGGATCGAGGGTGCCGACTGCATCGAGCTCGGCGCCGGCGTGATCGTGCACGAGCATGCCTGGCTTCTCGTGCAGCGACGGCCCAACCTGCCGACGCCGTCGCTTCGGATCGGGGACAAGTGCTCCCTCAACCGGTTCGTCAAGATCGTCGCCCTGGGCAGCGTGCAGCTCGGTGAAGGCGTCCTGGTCGGCGATCGCGTCTACATCAGCGACGTCGAATACCTGCCGTGGCCTGACGGGGAAGACACCCGCCCCATGACCGAGCCGAAGCCGGTCGTGATCGGTGACCGCGTCCTGCTCGGCGTCGCCGTGATCGTGAAGCCGGGCGTGACGATCGGCGCCGAGGCCTACATCGGCGCCGGCGCCGTCATCCACGAAGACGTGCCCGAAGGCGGACTCGTCGTCGGCAACCCGGCCCGACTCGTCCGGCTGCGCAACCCCGAGACCGGAGTCTGGGAGCGGGTCTGAGTCCTCTTACCGTTGTCGCGCTCGCCGCGCGGCACGTGCCGTCTCGCGCAGCGTCCGGCGCCACAGCATCGGCACGGTCATCCGGATCGGCCCGAAGTCGACCGGGAACCCGTTGCCCCACTCGCTGATCATCCGCGCGCTGCGCGGCAGCGCATCCAGCGTGAGGCCGGGATGCGGTCCTTTGATGCCGACGCCCTGCACGCCCTCCGGCAGCACATCCATGCCGTAGCCGAACGCCAGCTTCGTCTCGAACGGCGCCATGACGTGCGCGAACCCCTCCGGGGTGAAGCGCCAGAAGTCCCACGGGTGCGCATGCACCGGCATGAACATCACCGACGTGAGCACCGCGACGCCACCGGGCTGCAGCACCCGGTGGATCTCCTGCACGGCCCGCAACGGGTCGTGCACGTGCTCGAGCACCTCGACACACACCACTGCACCGACGGAGTTGTCGGCGAACGGCAGCCGATGGATGTCGGTCACGGTGTCGACGTTGGCACCCGGCTGGATGTCACAGCCGACGTAAGGCTGCAGCCCGACGAGGTCGCGCAGGTAGGCAACGCCTTCCTGGCTCTCCGCGGGCCGCGAACCGATCTCGACCACCGGTGGTCGAAGGTCGAGCTGCTCCACGCAGTCCTGGACGAATGTGCGGACGAACGGCCTCACGGGTGCTCCCTTACGCTGCCTGCATGCGGTGGGGCGGCGGGCGCGACGAAGACGCGCTCGAACGGCAGCTCGTGTGGATGGTGGGCTCGCCGCGCACGGGCACGACGTGGTTGCTGAACCTGCTCGCCGCGCACCCGCAGATCCGCACGCTGGACGAGCCACTCATCGGCGCACATCTCGGACTGCCGGCCAGCACGACGGTGGGAGCGGTCGCCCGCGGTCCACGAGATGGTGAGCCGACTCGTGCAGTCGACGTTTTCGGTGCCCGGGACGACTACTTCTTCTCCGAGCGTTACGCCGACGCGTGGCGCGAGCCGTTGCGCCATCTCGTGCTCGCTCGGCTGCTGGCGCAGTTCCGCGACAAGCGCGGTGAGCCCGGCCGCGACGTCCTCGTCGTGAAAGAGCCGCACGGCTCCGAGGCCGCTGACATCCTCGTGGAGACGTTGCCGGCGAGCCGCTTGCTCATCGTCGTACGCGACGGTCGCGACGTCATCGACTCGACCCTCGACGCGGTCCGGCCGGGAGCGTGGGCGTCGTCGCTCGCCGTCGTGGAGCCTTCTGCTGACGCGCGGATGCGCTTCCTCGAGGACTACGCCGCGCTGTGGGCCGAGCGCACCCGTGTCGTCCTGCAGGCCCGTGCGCGCGTCGCCCCGGATCGACAGCGACTGGTCCGCTACG
>JAVEEE010000472.1 GCA_030840615.1 Frankiaceae bacterium
ATGGAGCTCAAGCTCGACCGCAAGCTTGCGGACAAGCGCATCTTCCCGGCGGTCGATGTGGACGCCTCCGGCACCCGCAAGGAAGAGATCCTCATGGCCCCGGACGAGCTCCAGATCGTCTGGAAGCTCCGTCGGGTCCTGCACGCACTCGAGATGCAGCAGGCGCTCGAGCTGTTGCTGGACAAGATGAAGTCGACCAAGAACAACCTGGAGTTCCTGCTCCAGGTCCAGAAGACGACGCACATGACCGGCGGCGACGACTGACGAGTGCCAGGAATCGCGGCACCAGCCGCGGTGTTCCATCTGGCACACTGGATTTCAGGTACCGGTTCACGCCCGCACCCGCGGGCGACCCGGCGACCGTCTGAGAACAGGAGCACCTCGTGAAGCCCGACATTCACCCCGACTACGTCGAGACATCGGTGACGTGCACGTGTGGCAACACGTTCACCACCAAGAGCACCGCAAAGAGCGGCGTGATCCATGCCGACGTCTGCTCGGCGTGCCATCCCTTCTACACCGGCAAGCAGAAGATCCTCGACACCGGTGGCCGCATCGCCCGCTTCGAAGAGCGCTATGCCAAAAGAGACACCACGAAGAAGGACAAGTAGCTTCGCCGCGGCGTCGGCTCATCCGCAAGGGTGGGCCGGCGCCGTTTCGCATGTCCGGACCGCAGCATGGAGGAGATGACGGTGTTCGACCAGCTTGACGAGCTCGTGCGGGAGCACGCAGAGCTCGAGCAGCGGCTGGCCGATCCTGCCGTCCACGCCGACCAGGCTCAGGCCCGGACGTTCGGCAAGCGCTACTCCGAGCTCGGCCCCATCGTGACGGCCTACCAGCAGATGCGGGCCACTGGCGACGACCTGGCCACGGCGCGGGAGCTGGCCGACGACGACGCGTCGATCCGGGCTGAGATCCCCGCGCTGGAGCAACGGGTCGCTGAGTTGGAGGATCAGCTGCGGCTGCTCCTGCTGCCGTCCGATCCCAACGACAACAAGGACGTCATCGTCGAGGTCAAGGCCGGCGAGGGTGGCGACGAGTCCGCGTTGTTCGCGCGGGTCCTGCTCGAGATGTACCAGCGCTACGCCGAGCGGCAGGGCTGGAAGGCCGAGCTGCTCGATGCCACCGAGAGCGATCTCGGTGGCTACAAGGAAGCAACGCTCGCGGTCCGCGGTCGCCCCCATGCAGCCAACGCGGCCCCCAAGCCGTGGAGCCGCCTCAAGTACGAGGGCGGTGTCCATCGTGTCCAGCGTGTTCCGGTGACGGAGTCGCAGGGTCGCATCCACACCAGCGCCGCCGGTGTCCACGTGTTCCCGGAGGCCGAGGACGTCGAGGTCGACATCGATCCCAACGACCTGCGCATCGACGTCTACCGCTCCAGCGGGCCGGGCGGTCAGAGCGTCAACACGACCGACTCGGCGGTGCGTATCACGCACGTGCCGACCGGCATCGTGGTGTCCTGCCAGAACGAGAAGAGCCAGCTGCAGAACAAGGAGAGCGCGATGCGCATCCTGCGCGCGCGTCTCCTCGCCGCCGCGCAGGAGACGGCCGACGCCGAGGCCTCGACGATGCGGCGTTCGCAGGTGCGCACCGTCGACCGCAGTGAGCGAGTCCGCACCTACAACTTTCCCGAAAACCGCATCAGCGACCACCGGGTCGGTTTCAAGGCCTACAACCTCGACCAGGTGCTGGCCGGGGATCTCGACGCCGTCGTACAGGCTCTCGCTGACGCCGACACCGCCGCGTTGCTCCAGGGCGACGACCGTTGACCGACATGAGCGTGCGGGCAGCGATCAGCCAGCTCGAGCGTGCCGGTGTGCCGAGCGCCGAGCATGACGCCCGGACGTTGGCTCGCTACGCCGAGTCGACCGGCGCGGACTTCACCGAGCTGGTGCGGCGGCGAGCCGATCGCGTGCCGCTGCAGCACCTGACCGGATCGGTGGGGTTCCGCTACATCGACCTCGACGTCGGCGCGGGGGTCTTCGTGCCGCGTCCCGAGACCGAGGTCGTAGCCGGGGTGGCGATCGACCTGGCCCGCGCGGCGGGTGAGCATCCCGTGGTCGTCGATCTGTGCAGCGGTTCCGGTGCCATCGCCTTGTCGGTCGCCCACGAGGTGCCGTCGGCGCAGGTGCATGCCGTGGAGCTCGACTCCGGTGCGCTGCGGTGGCTCGCCCGAAACGCTGCCAGCCGGCGCGCTGCCGGCGACTCCGGCATCGGCATCCATCAGGACGATGTGCGTCAGGCGCTGCCGGAGCTCGACGGATCGGTCGACGTCGTCGTGTCGAACCCGCCTTACGTCGCCGAGGACGAGATCGCCGACGTCGACCCCGAGGTACGTGACCACGACCCGCGGGTGGCACTGGTGGCCGGCGGCGACGGCCTCGACGTGATCCGGCTCGTGGCGGCGACCGCCCATCGGCTGCTCCGCCCGGGTGGCTGGGTCGTCGTCGAGCACTCCGACCGGCAGGGCGAGTCGGCCCCTGCCGCGTTGTCCGCGGCCGGGTTCCTCGACGTCGCCGACGCGCCGGACCTGACCGGCCGTCCACGACTGGCCACCGGGAGGCGACCGTGATCACCCGCTCGTTCGACTGCACTCGCGACGACGAGCGCGGGCCCGGCATCATCGAGGCCGGCGCCTCGATCCGGCGTGGTGAGCTGGTGGTCCTGCCGACGGACACGGTCTACGGCGTTGCCGCGGACGCCTTCAGTGCACCCGCCGTCAACCTGCTGCTCGCCGCAAAAGGTCGGGGGCGCGACGTGCCCGTGCCCGTGCTCGTGTCCTCGATGGCCATGCTCGACGCCCTCGTCGATCGGCTCTCCGATGCCGGTCGGGCGCTCGCAGCGGCGTTCTGGCCCGGCGGTTTGACCCTCGTCGTCCGGCACACGCCGCACCTTGCGTGGGACCTCGGTGAGGCGCGCGGCACCGTCGCGGTCCGCATGCCTGACCATCCGCTCGCCGTCGCGTTGATCGAGCAGACCGGTCCGCTCGCCGTATCGAGCGCCAACCGGTCTGGTCATCCACCGGCGACCACGGTGCTCGAGGCGCGCCTGCAGCTCGGCGCGTCCGTCGGGGTCTACCTCGACGGAGGGCCGACGGCCGCCGCCCTGCCGTCGAGCATCGTCGACCTGACCGACGAGACACCGCGGCTGCTGCGCGCGGGTGCGATCGGGCTCGACGCGCTGCGCGGGGTAGCCCCGGACCTCGTCACCGAGTCGTAGAGTGCGCACATGACGCACAGCACGCCCTTCTGGGGTCCCGACTTCGCTGCCCTGCAGGCCGAGGATCCCGACATCGCCGCCGTCGTGCTCGACGAGCTCGACCGCCTGCGCGGCGGCTTGCAGCTCATCGCCAGCGAGAACTTCACCTCACCGGCCGTGCTGGCCGCCCTCGGGTCGACGCTGTCGAACAAGTACGCCGAGGGCTATCCCGGCCGCCGCTACTACGGCGGCTGCGAGGTGGTCGACCGGGCGGAGGAGATCGGCATCGCCCGCGCCAAGGAGCTGTTCGGCGCGGCTCACGCCAACCTGCAGCCGCACTCGGGCGCCAGCGCCAACCTCGCGGCTTACGCCGCGCTGTGCGAGCCGGGCGACACCGTGCTCGCGATGTCGCTGCCGCACGGCGGTCACCTGACCCACGGCAGCAAGGTCAACTTCTCGGGCAAGTGGTTCTCGATCGTCCCTTACGGCGTCCGCGAGGACACCGAGCTCATCGACTATGACGAGGTCCGCGATCTCGCGCTCAAGCACCAGCCGAAGATGATCATCTGCGGCGCTACCGCCTACCCACGACTGATCGAGTTCGACAAGTTCCGCGCGATCGCCGACGAGGTCGGCGCGTGGATGGTCGTGGATGCGGCCCACTTCATCGGGCTCGTCGCCGGGCAGGCGATCCCGTCACCGGTGCCCTACGCCGACGTGGTCACGTTCACCACGCACAAGGTGTTGCGTGGTCCGCGCGGGGGCATGATCCTGTGCACCGAAGAGCTCGCCGCCCGGATCGACAAGGCAGTCTTCCCGTTCACGCAGGGCGGTCCGCTCATGCACGCGGTCGCGGCCAAGGCGGTGGCGCTGAAGGAGGCCTCGACCCCGGCCTACCAGACCTACGCCGGCCAGGTCGTCGCCAACGCCCAGACGCTGGCCGAGGGACTCGCCGGCGAGGGGATGCGGCCGGTCAGTGGCGGCACCGACACGCACCTGGCGCTCATCGACCTGCGCGATGCGGGTGTCACGGGCAAAGACGCCGAGGCGCGTTGCGGTGCGGCCGGGATCGTCCTCAACAAGAACGCCATCCCGTTCGACCCGGAGCCACCGGCGGTGGCCTCGGGCATCCGCGTCGGCACGCCCGCGGTGACGACCCAGGGCATGACCGAGGGGGAGATGAAGGAGGTTGCGTCGCTGATGGCCCGCGCCGTCCGCGACTCCGACGGTTCCGCCGCGAAGGACATCAAGGCTGCTGTTTCGGCCCTCGTTGCGCGGCATCCGGCCTACCCGACCGAACACTCGGCACCTCGAGTCTGACGGCGCGGAACCGGCGGCTGTCGTGCGCGAGTACCTGCTCACGGGTCTCGTCGTCGCTGCCGTCACCTACCTGCTGACGCCGTTCGTCCGCCGCTTCGCCGAGCTCGTCGGCGCCTACACGCCGGTGCGGGACCGCGACGTGCACACCATCCCGACCCCGCGACTCGGCGGCCTCGGCATGTTCGCCGGAGTTTGCGCCGGGTTGCTGCTGGCGAGCCGACTGCCCACGCTGCAGCGCGTGTTCGACACCAGTGAGGCCCGCGGCGTGCTGTTCGGCGGGATGCTCGTCGTCGCGATCGGCGCCGCCGACGACAAGTGGGGACTCGACGCGCTCACCAAGCTTGCCGGGCAGATCCTCGCGGCGGGCGTCATGGTGCTGCAGGGTGTGCAGCTGCTCTACCTGCCGATTCCCCGCTACGGCACCTTGTCCCTCGGACCGGACCTCGGCGTCCCCCTCACCGTCATCTTCGTGGTCGTCACGATCAATGCGGTCAACTTCATCGACGGCCTCGACGGGCTCGCCGCCGGCGTCGTAGCGATCGCCGCGGTGGCGTTCTTCGCCTACTCCTACGAGCTGTCGGTCGTCCATCATTTCGACCGAGCGACCGCGCCGACGCTGATCACCGCGGTGCTGGCCGGAGCGTGCATCGGCTTCCTGCCACACAACTTCAACCCGGCCCGGGTGTTCATGGGTGACTCCGGCTCGATGCTGCTCGGGCTGATGCTGGCCGCGGCCAGCGTGAGCCTGCTGGGCCGGCTCGACCCGAGCGCGGTCACCGCGCTCGGGCTGTTCCCGTCGTTGCTGCCGCTGCTCATCCCACTGGCGGTCCTCGCCGTACCGTTCATCGACCTGCTGCTCGCGGTGGCCCGGCGGACCCGTACCGGGCAGGCGCCGTGGGCGCCGGACAAGCTGCACCTGCACCACCGGCTGCTGCGGCTCGGCCACTCGCACGCTCGTGCTGTGCTCATCATGTATCTCTGGTCGGCGCTCATTGCCGGCGCCGCGGTGACGATCGCGTTCGCGCACAACCGCCCGCTGCTCGTCCTCGCCGCCTATCTCGTCGCGGGCGCCGTGCTGCTGGTGGCGAGCAACATCCCGCGTCTGCGCCATCAGCCACCCCGTGCCTGAGGCCGGCAGCCGCGGCGGCGCCCCAGGGCCCGCTCAGCTGCTCCAACTGGGCGCGACCTGCGGCATGTGCATCGGCCTGGGAGTGCTCGTCGGTTACCTGCTCGACCGGGCCCTCGGCACGTCACCCCTGCTCGTCTTCGTCGGGTTGGCCATTGGTATCTTTGGGGCAGCGGCCGGATCCTTCTACCTGATCCGGCCGTATGTCGCCGACGCTTCCAAACCAACCGGTGGGGAGGCGCCAAAACCGAAGGAATGATCGTGGCCCTCGACGCTCAGTGGAGCGCCGTCGCGCGCGGCTATCGCTTCGCGTTGATCCTCGCCGCCATCGTCGGCCTCGCCGCCATCGTCGCCACCGCACTGACCGGCCATTGGTTGGCCGGCATCTTCATCTGCATCGGCCTCGGACTCGGCGGCTGGAACTCCCGGCGCCTGTGGACCGACACCCTGAAGCTCACGGACGGCACCGCCGAGCCGGGGGAGAAGTGGCGCGGCCCGGCCGTGGGTGCCTCAGCCCGACGCCTGGGGCTCATCACCGTGCTCGGCTTCCTCATCGCGCTCGCCTACCGCCCGTTGGGCTGGACGGTCTTCCTCGGGCTGCTCGTCTTCCAGATCGTGATGGTGGCCACGGTGGCCCCGCCGCTGAAGCGGGTGATCCGTCCGTGACGGGTTCCCTTGCCGGCGTTCTCGCGGCCGACATCACGCCGGGCGAGCACATCACCCGCCAGGTCTTCGGGCTCACGCTCAACATCGACACCATCTACACCTCGGTGCTCGCCGGCGTGCTGGTGTGCCTGCTCGGGTGGCTCGTCGTACGGCAGTCGACGAGCGGCGTCCCCACGAAGATGCAGATCATCTTCGAAGCCGTCTCGCAGCAGGTGCGCACCTACGTCGTGCAGGCGGTCGGTCACGACGTGCCGCCGTGGCTCGTGCCGCTCGGCTTCGCACTGTTCTTCTTCATCCTCTTCTGCAACTGGCTGGCGTGGATCCCGTCGGGGCACCACCCGGAATACCTGCCGCCGCCGACCGCCGACACCAACCTCACGTTCGCGCTCACTGCGATCGTCGTCGTGAGCTACGTCTACCTCGGCGTGAAGCGCAAAGGCTTCCGCTACGTCGGTGACTGGTTCACCGCGAAGCCGGCGATCCGCCGGCCGATCCTGGTCCTCGAGCAGCTCGTCAACCCGCTCTCGCTGTCCTTGCGTCTGTTCGGAAACATCTTCGCCGGCGGCATCATGCTCGCCGTCATCGCGCTGCTACCCAACTATCTGCTGCCGGTCGCGGCGACGTTCAACTTCGTCTGGAAGCTCTTCGACAGCGGCCTCATCGCGCCTATCCAGGCGTTCATCTTCTCGTTCCTGACCATCCTCTACTTCGGCTTCGCGGTCGAGGAAGAACACTGACCCATCTCAAGGGAGAGATAAAGACATGGCCGCAAAGGACCTGAACAACGCGATCGCGATCGCCGGTGGTCTCGTGGGTGGTGGCCTCGCCCTGGGTGGTGGCGCCATCGGTGCGGGTATCGGTGACGGGCTCGCCGGTAACGCACTGATCAGCGGCATCGCGCGTCAACCCGAGGCGCAGGGTCAGCTGACCGGACAGTTCTTCCTCACAGTCGGTCTCGTCGAGGCGGCTTACTTCATCAACCTCGCCTTCGCCGCGCTGTTCGTCTTCGTCCTCGGCAAGTGAGCTGACGTCGCATGTCACCCACGGCCCTGCTCGCCGCTCCGGCTACGCAGACGGAGAAGACGAACAACTTCCTCATCCCCAATGCGACCTTCATCGTCGAGGTCCTCGTCTTCCTGGTAATCCTCTGGTTCCTTTACAAGAAGGTCCTTCCGCGGATCTACGCGATGCTCGAGGCACGGCTGGAGACGATTCGGCTGCAGTTCGAGGAGGCCAAGAAGGCGAGGGAGTCGGCGGAGAAGGCGCAGAAGGAGTACACGGACGCGCTCGCCGAGACCCGCAAGGAGATCTCGCGGCTGCGCGAGGAGGCGCAGTCAGAGGGTGCGCAGATCCTGGAGGAGTACCGCCAGCGCGCACAGCGGGAGTTCGAGGAGCGGATGCAGGCGCTCGACGAGCGCCTCGCCACCGAGCGCCTCCAGGTGATGATGGCGCTGCGCAACGAGCTCGGCGAGCTCGCCTTCACGCTCTCCGAGAAGATCGTCCGCGACTCGCTGCGTGAGGACGAGCGGCAGCGCAAGCTCGTCGACGACTTCATCGCCGGCGTCGGCGCTACTGTCCACGTAGAAGCCGAGGCGACCTCCTGATGCAAGGCGCCAGCCGCGCGTCCCTTGCCCGGCTCCGGGAAACCCTCGCCGAGCAGACCGCCGACGCCGACGGATCAGTCCTCCGGCAGCTGTCCGAGGACCTCTTCGCCGTCGTCACGTTGCTGGCGTCACAAGGTTCGCTGCGTCGGACCATCTCCGACCCGGGGATCGAGGCCGACGGCAAGGTGTCGATCGTCGACAGCCTGCTGGGCGAGCGGTTGACTGCGCCTGCCCTCGAGCTCGTACGAGCGATCGCACGGGCGCGCTGGTCGGCTCCCGGCGACGTCGTCGACGCCGCCGAGGCGCTCGCGGTCGAAGCCGCACTGCAGCGCGCAGAGACCGATGGCGTGCTCGACGAGGTCGAGGACGAGCTCTTCCGCTTCGAGCGCATCATCGACGGGGGGCCCGAGCTGCGTGCCGCGCTCACCGACCGCAACCTGCCTGCCGACCGCAAGGGCCAGCTGGTGCACCGGCTGCTCGACGGCAAGGTGGCTGACGTGTCGTTGGCTCTCATCGAGCGGGCCGTGCTGGCGCCGCGCGGTCGCACGGTCGAGCGGGTGCTCGAAGAGTTCACCGAGCTCGCGGCCAAGCGCCGCGAGCGGCTGATCGCTCGCGTGACCAGCGCCGTCGCGCTCAGCGAAGAGCAGCAGGAGTCGCTCGTGGCGGCACTGGCCCGCGAGTTCAGCCGTGACATCCGGCTGCAGCTCGTGGTCGACCCCGACATCGTCGGTGGCCTCACCGTCCGCATCGGCGACGAGCTCATCGACGGCAGCGTCCTGCGTCACCTGGACGCCGCAAGGCGTTACCTCACCGGCGGCTCCGGCCTCCGCACCTGATCAACCTAGACAACGCCAAGTAGAGCAAGGGAGCTCGCTTCCAATGACCGAGTTGACGATCCGCCCGGAAGAGATCCGGGACGCGCTCGAAAGCCTCGTCACGTCGTACGACGCCGGGGCTTCCCGCGACGAGGTCGGCGTTGTCACCGAGACGGGTGACGGCATCGCCCGGGTCGAGGGACTGCACTCGTGCATGACCAACGAGCTGCTCGAGTTCGAGGGCGGCGTGCTCGGACTCGCGCTCAACCTCGACGTCCGCGAGATCGGCTGCGTCATCCTCGGTGACATCCAGCACATCGAAGAGGGCCAGGAGGTCCGTCGTACCGGCGAGATCCTGTCCGTGCCGGTGGGCGACGCCTTCCTCGGCCGCATGGTCGACCCGCTCGGCCGCCCGCTCGACGGCAAGGGCGACATCGACACGACCGAGACCAGGGCACTCGAGCTGCAGGCACCTTCTGTCGTGCAGCGACAGCCGGTGAAGGAGCCCCTGCAGACCGGCATCAAGTCCATCGACGCGATGACGGCGATCGGCCGCGGCCAGCGTCAGCTGATCATCGGTGACCGGCAGACCGGCAAGACCGCCGTGGCCATCGACGCCATCATCAACCAGCGCGACAACTGGAAGAGCGGCGACAAGAGCAAGGCCGTGAAGTGCGTCTACGTCGCCATCGGACAGAAGGGCTCGACGATCGCGGGCGTGCAGGCCACGCTCGAAGAGGCCGGCGCGATGGAATACACCACCATCGTCGCTGCGCCGGCATCGTTCCCGGCTTCGTTCAAGTACATCGCGCCCTACGCCGGCTCCGCGATCGCGCAGCACTGGATGTACAACGGCGAGCACGCCCTGATC
>JAVEEE010000474.1 GCA_030840615.1 Frankiaceae bacterium
GTGCAGCCGCTCGGCCAGCACATCTCCGCGATAGATGCGCACATGACCGCCGGCGACATCGTGATAGTCCTTCGACAGCGCCCAACAGACCCGCTCCGGCCAGTAGCGCGGCACCGTGACGGCAACCCGCCCGCCCGGTCTCACCACCCGAGCGATCTCGGCCATCGCGAGCTCGTCCGCCGGAATGTGCTCGAGCACCTCGGACGCCATGACGACGTCGAACGAGCCGTCCGGAAACGGCAGGGCCAGCAGGTCGGCGCGGACCGCCCGGGCGGTCCGGTTCGGGGGCGCCTCACCAGCCGCCTGCATCGCCCGGAACATCGCCTTGACCTCGGCGACCTCGTCGGCGCTGCGGTCGACCGCGACGACGTGTGCCCCGCGCCGGTACGCCTCGAAGGCATGCCGACCGAAGCCGCAGCCCAGGTCGAGCACCCGCTCTCCCGAGGTGACGGGAAACCTGGCGAAGTCCACCGTCAGCATGTCGGTCCCCGGCGTACGGACTCGGCGTAGACCTCGGCCGTCGCAGCGGCCATCGCTCGCCAGGTGAACCGGTCCTCGACCCGCCGCCGACCAGCGGCACCGAGACGATCGCGGCGTGCCGGGTCGTCCAGCAAGGCGGCGAGGGCACCGGCCAGGTCCGACGGGTTGCCGGGCTCGACCAGCACACCGCAGTCGCCCACGACCTCCGGCAGCGCACCGCCCCGCGAAGCGACCAGCGGTGTCGCGCACGCCATCGCCTCGACGGCCGGAATCGAGAACCCTTCATAGAGCGACGGCACCACGGCGACCTCCGCCGAGCCGAAGAGGTCCGCGAGAGCCGGGTCGGGCAGACCGGTGACGAACCGTACGGCGTCGGCGATCCCCAGCTCGTCCACCGCCCGCGCGACTGGCCCGTCCGGCTTGGGGCGGCCCACGACGACGAGCTCGACATCGCGCTCGGTCTGCAGCTTTGCGACTGCTTCGAGCAGGACGGTTGCACCCTTCATCGGGCTGTCGGAGCTGCTCACGGCCACGATCCGGCCGGGCACCCGGGGCAGCGTGGGTGGCCGGAAGACGTCGGTGTCGACGCCCACGGGGATCACCCGCACGTTGTCCCGGCGGATGCGGAAGTCGTCGACCAGGTCGGCGGCCGAGCTCTCCGACACGGTGATGAGTGTCTGCATGCGTCGGGCGACCCGCGCCTGCATGCGGGTGAACCCGTACCAACGCCACAGCGAGGCCCGGCGGGCGAGGTTGGGAGCCGCCTCGATCTCGTGCCGGCGGTCCACGGTGATCGGGTGGTGGACAGTCGCGACCAGTGGGAGCCCGATGCGGCCGAGCCGGAGCAGGCCGTAACCCAGCGACTGGTTGTCGTGCACGATGTCGAAGTCGCCGCGTCGCGCGGCCAGAGCCTGCAAGGCGCGAAGGGAGAACGTCAGCGGCTCTGGGAACCCGCCGGTCCACATCGTGGCGACCTCGAGGACGTCGACGGCGTCGCGGAACTCCCGCAAGCGGGGGGTTCGAAAGGGGTCGTCGTCCCGATAGAGGTCCAGGCTCGGAAGCGGGCGCAGGACCGGGCCGCGGGAGCAGCCCGACTCGTCGGCGACCTCATCGAGGTCGGGGTAGGGCTGGCCGCTGAAAACCTCGACCGTGTGGCCGAGTGCGGCGAGCTCACGGGAAAGATGGCGGATGTAGACGCCTTGACCACCGCAGTGCGGCTTGCTGCGGTATGACAGCAGGGCGATGCGCAGCGGATTCACCGGGCAACCCTCACGTTTCGTCCGCCGTTTCACGTCGAGCCGTGCGGGTCCAGAACCACGCTCGGTTCAATAGATGCTAACGATGCCAGGACGATCCCGAGGAGGCGACGTGGTGGCGGTGCCGCCGGAGGAGCTGTTCGAGCTCCAGCCCGTCTTGCCCGACCTCACCGGCACGGTGCTCGTCGAGATGCTGGACGGGTTCATCGACGCGGGTGCCGCCCGGCGGCTGACCCGGGAGCATCTGTTGTCCTCCGGCCCCTCCTCGTTGGTCGCGGTCTTCGACGTGGATCTGCTGCATGACTACCGGGCTCGACGGCCGGCGATGACCTTCGAGGCCGACCACTGGGCGGCCTACGAGACGCCGTCGCTCGAGATCCGGCAGCTGGCAGATGACGCCGGAGCGCCGTTTCTCGTCCTCACCGGTTCGGAACCTGACGTCATGTGGGAGCGCTTCGTCGCAGCGGTCCGCCTGGTCGTCCAGACGCTCGGTGTCCGGCTCGTGGTCGGCACGAACGCGATCCCGATGGCTGTCCCGCACACCCGCCCCATCGGGATCACCGCCCACGCGTCCCGGCGCGACCTCATCGAGGGCTACGACCCGTGGGTGGCCTCGGTCCAGGTGCCGGGTAGTGCCGGGCACCTGCTCGAATATCGCCTCGCCGAAGCCGGGCACGACTCGATGGGGTTCGCCGTCCACGTCCCGCACTACCTGGCCCAGGCCGCCTACCCGCCGGCGGCGGAGGCACTCGTGCGGGCGGTGGCGCGGGCGACGGGTCTGACGCTGGGCGTCGGGGCGCTGGAGGAGGCGTCGCGGGAGGCGCAACAGGCCGTCGCGGCGCTCGTCGGCCAGTCGGAGGAGCTCAGCGAGCTGGTCCGCAACCTCGAGACGCAGTACGACGCCGTCGTGGCCGATCGCGGCACGTCCTTGACCGAGGCGGGATCACTGCCGACGGGGGACGAGCTGGGCGCCGAGCTCGAGCGATTTCTGGCCGAACGGACCCGCAAGCGGGACGAGCCCTACTGACGTCCCTTGTAGCGCTTGGGACAAGGTGGTGCAATTGTGCACAGGCCGGACGCCTCCCAGAACCTGAGGTGTTCGCCGCCGTTGGGGGACGGGGGCAATACCCAGTGCCGGAACAGCTCTCGGCTGCGGGGGGAAACACGCGGGACGCCGAGCTCGGGCGATTCCGCAGCCTCTCCGTGCTCATCTGCGACATGGTCGGGTCGACCGACGTCCGCGTGCGGCTCGGGGCCGACGGCGAACGGCTGGTCCGACTGCACGAGACGCTCGCGCGAGACGCCGTGGCGGCTCACGACGGGATAGTGATCAAGGGCCTCGGCGACGGGGCCATGGCCGTGTTCGAGGCCGCCGGGGATGCGGTCGCCGCGGCCGTTCGGCTGCAACGCGCGTTGGACGGCCTGCACCGGCGCGGCGAGGCCGAGTCGCTCCAGGTGCGCGTCGGGGTCTCCGCCGGTGACGTGTCGGTGGGAGCCGACGACTGCTACGGGCTACCGGTCGCCGAAGCGGTCCGGCTCTGCGCACAGGCCGGCGCCGGCGAGATCCTCGTTGCCGACGTCGTCCGCGCGCTGGCCCGGCACGGTCTCGACACGCCGCTCACGCCGGCCGGACAGCTCGAGCTGCGCGGACTCGGTGAGCCGGTCACGGCCTGGCGGGTGGACTGGAAGCCGCGGTCGGGCGGATGGCCGGACGCTCCGCTGCCCGTTCGGCTCAGCATGCCCCCGACCGGCCGCTTCGTCGGACGTGAGCTCGAGCTGGAGTCCCTGCTGACGCGGGTCTGGCCGGGCAACGACCGCAAGCTGCTGCTGCTCGCGGGCGAGCCCGGCGTCGGCAAGAGCGCGCTGGCCGCGGAGGTGGCGCGGCGCATCCACACGGAAACCGGCGCCGTCGTGGCGCACGGCGGTTGCGACGAGGAGGTGCGCCCGCCCTACCAGCCGTTCGTGCACGCGCTGCGCCATCTCGTGCGCAACGCGCCGACCGCGACCCTGGAGAGCTATGTCCGGCGCCACGGCGGCGACCTGGCCGTCCTCGGTCCGGAGCTCGTCGACCGGCTCGGCCGGGTGCCGGCCCCGCGCACGACAGCCGACGCATCCGACCGTTTCCTGCTGTTCAGCGCGGTCGCCGGGCTACTCGAGGAGGTCGTCACCGAGACCCCGCTCGTGATCGTGCTCGATGACCTGCACTGGGCCGACCGCGGCACACTGCTGCTGCTGAAGCACATCGTCAGCACGATCGAGCTGCCCGGGCTCGTGCTCATCGGCACGTTCCGCGACACCGAACCCGACCGGAGCAACGGGCTCGACGACCTGCTCGCCGAGCTGCACCGATGCGAAGGCGTCCACCGCGCCGACCTCGACGGCCTGGCCGGCGATGAGCTGACGCAGCTCGCTGCCGAAGTCCTCGACGGAGACGCCGAGACGGTCGCGACGGTGGCGCGGGCGGTGCACCGCGAGACTGAGGGCAACCCGTTCTTCGCCATCGAGCTGCTTCGCCACCTCAGCGAGACCGGTCCACCCGCCGGTATCGCCGAGATCGTCGACCTACCGCCGAGCGTGCGGGAGGTCGTGCGGCGGCGGGTCCGCCGGCTCGGCGACGACATCGTTCGGTTGCTGTCGACCGGCGCCGTGCTCGGAGCCGAGTTCCCGCTGCAGGCGGTCGCCGACCTCTGCGGCATGCACCCGGACACCGCGCTGGACCTCATCGAGCGAGCGGTCGACGCGGCCGTCTTGAAGGAGGTTCCCGGGCAATCGCAGTTCCGCTTCGTGCACGCGCTCGTCCAGCACACCCTTTACGACGACCTCTCGCACACGCGTCGGCGGCGCCTGCATCGTGCGGCGGCCGAGGCGACCGAACGCATCGGGTCGGCAAGCACCGCCGCGGCGCACTGGCTCGCGGCCGGCGACATGGCCGACACCATCCGCGCCGTCGCCGCCTGCACAGCCGCGGCGGACGAGGCGCTGCTCGCCCGCGCGCCGGATGAATCCGCGGGCTGGTACGCCGCTGCCCTCGACCAGCTCGTCATCGATGACGACCAGCCGTTGAGCTGCGAGCTGCTGCTGCGGCTCGGGGAAGCCCAGCGGCTGGCCGGCGATCCCGCGCATCGGGCGACACTCGCCCAGGCGGCGGGCCTGGCCCGACGTCTCAACGACGCCGATCGCATGGCCCGGGCCGCTCTTGCCAAGACGCGGTGGTTCTCCAGCAGCGTCGGCGCGGCCAACCACGAGCAGGTCGAGCTGCTCGAAGCCGCGCTGGAGGCGGTCGGCCCGGAGCCGTCGGCCACCCGCGCCCGCCTGCTCGCCACCCTCGTGGCAGAGCTGATCTACACGGAACGCGGCGAGGAGCGCTTCGCCGTCGCCGACGAGGCGCTCGTCATGGCCCGGCAGGTCGGCGACCCGGACGCGTTGTTCGAGGTCTTGTTCTGGCGTAACACGGTCGCTCACACCGCAGACTCCGACCTCAACTCGGAGGACTCCGAGGTAGCCGAGCTCGCGGCGATCGCCGCATCGGGCAACGATCCGCTTCGCCAGGCGATGGCCGACCTCGTCGTCGTGTTGCAGCGGCTGGTCGACGGCCATCCACAACAGGCGCGCGAGCAGATGGAGCGG
>JAVEEE010000004.1 GCA_030840615.1 Frankiaceae bacterium
CCCTCGGCGATCGTCGTGAGTCGCAGCGCCCGCGCCATGCCGGCCACCGCAGCGACGATCGCGGAGTCGTCGCCGTCGACCGCGAGCCCATCGACGAATGACCGGTCGATCTTCACCGCGTCGACCGGCAACCGCTTGAGGTAGGACAGCGACGAATAGCCGGTGCCGAAGTCGTCAACGGCAAGGCGTACGCCGAGCTCGCGCAGCGACGACAGCGCCGTAACCGCGCCTTCGGCGTCCTCGAGCAGCGCGGTCTCGGTGATCTCCAGGCCGAGCTGCGACGGGTCGACCGCGTGCCGACGCAGTTGGTCGGCCACCACCGCGACGAGTCCGGGGTCGTTCAGCTGCCGCGCCGACAGGTTGACCCACATCGTGAGCGACGAGCCGTCGTGCCGGGCTACCCGCCACTCCGCTGCCTGCGCCAGCGCGGTGTCGAGCACCCACTCGCCGATGCCGGCGATCAGCCCGGTCTGCTCCGCCAGTGGGATGAACTCTGCCGGTGGCACGAGCCCGCGCTCCGGGTGGTGCCAGCGCACCAGCGCCTCGACACCGGTGATGTGGCCGGTGCGTAGGTCGATCTCGGGCTGGTAGACGACGCGGAACTCCGCCTCGTCGAGTGCACGGTGCAGGTCGTTGGCGGTGCGCAGCCGGTTGACGGCATGCGCGCGGAAGTCCTCGACGAACAGCTCCACCCGCGCGCGGCCCGTGTCTTTCGCACGGTGCTGCGCGACGTCCGCGTCGCGCAGCACGGTCTCCGGTGTCGCCAACGCCTCACCTGCGCCCGACATCGCGATGCCCGCGGAGAACGACAGGAACACCTCGTCGCCGTCGAGCTGGAATGGTGCCGACATCGCCTCGGTGACGCGGTCGGCGACGCCCATCGCCTCGGCCGGGCCGTTCATCCCCGTCGCCATCAGGCAGAACACGTCGCCGCCGATGCGCGCCACCAGGTCGCCGGGAGCCGCGACCTCCTGCAGCCGCTGCGTCACGAGCCGCAGCATCAGGTCGCCGGCGTCGTGCCCGAACGAGTCGTTCACCAGCTTGAAGTGGTCGAGGTCGAGCAGAATGACCCCGACCTGGTGACCTTCGCGCAGCGCCGCGTCCATCGCGTCACCCAGCGCCTGCACGAGCACGGTGCGGTTGGGCAGCCCGGTCAGTGCGTCGAACAGGCCTGCTTGCGCGAGCTGTTCCTCGAGCACCCGCTTGTCGGACAGATCGCGAGTGATGGAGGAGTAGTAGTTGATCGAGCCGTCGGGACGGCGGTGCGCGACGACGACCTGCGAGACCGGCACTTCGCTGCCGTCGGGCAGCAGCAGGTCGACCTCGCCGGTCCACACGCCGAGGCGGTTGGCGGTCGGCAGCGCTTCGCCGAGGAACAGCGCCCGCGACGACGGCGCATAGACGTCGATCGCGCGCTGCTGCAGCATCTGCTCGTCAGTCGCGAGGCCGAACCGCGCCCGCGCCGCCGCATTGGCATAGGTGAAAAGCCCCGACGTGTCGACGATCGCGATGAGGTCGGGCGTTGCCTCGACGATCTCGGAAAATCGACGAAGCTCGCCGATCGCCGTCTTCTCGTCGGTGACGTCGACGGTCGAGCCGACCCACGACGCGACCTCACCGTCCGCGTCGAGCAGCGGCCGCGCATCGACATGCACCCAGCGGATCACGCCGTCGTTCATCCGCCTGATGCGGAACGTCACGTGCACGTCTTCCTTGGTTTGCGCGCCCTTGTCCCACTCGCCGGTCAGCAGCTCGAGATCTTCTTCGTGGATGAGCCACGTCCGTGGCTCTCCCGGACCCGATGCCGGGTCGCCGGTGATCTCGAGGAGCCGCGGGTTCACGTAGAGGCGTCTCCCGTCGACGCCCGCATGGAAGATGCCGGCCGGCACGGTCTCGGCGAGCTGTCGCAGCCGCGACTCGCTGTCGGCGAGCTGGGCGGTGGTGGCGGCGAGCCGCTGCCGGTCGCGACGGTTGAGCAGCAGCAATCCGACGAGGACAGCGACGGCAGAGAGCGCGAAACCGGCGACGATCCACGACGACGTGGAGGCTGCACTCGCCGCCTCGATGCGGGAGGCAGCGATCGTCGCGATCGCGTGCATGAAGTGTCGCCTTCGGGGTCGCCGGGCTGTGGGCTGGGTCCGGTGCACCGACGGCCTTGCGGGTCGCACAGGGTCTCGGTGCGAGCCGAGCGTAATTGAACCGGGCCGAGTTCGACGGCTACTCGGTCGATATGGCTCGCGATGACTAATTCGCCCGGACACCGCGGTGGCGATTAGGCCGAATGCCGCATCAGGCACACCCGATCGGCCTGCCGAAGAAACATCTGTCCCACCGCTACCGGAACGGACAACTGCGGACTAATAGGGAGGTACGACGTGCTGCGCGGGCTGGCCTCTCCTCGTCGTACTGCCACGGCGTCGCTCGGTCTCGTGCTGGCGCTCGGCTTCACGTCGTTCGCCGCCGCGAGCGCGAGCGGCGCGACGCCCAAGCGGGTAGCCGGCTGCGCGACGATCGCCGAGAGCTCGATCGGCCCTGCGGTCGTGACGCTGCAGAAGCTGGTGCGGACGACCGCCGACGGCGAGTTCGGCCCGATGACCAAGACGGCGGTCGCCAAATGGCAGAAGCGGCACAAGATTGCCGCGACCGGTGTCGTCGACGCCGCGACGTGGGCCGCGATGCCTGACGCGATCGCGCAGACCGCGTGCGCCCAGCAGGTGCACGGCGCGGGCGTCGGTGTCACCTGCGCACATCTGCGCGTCGGCTCGACCGGCGCGGCTGTCGCCGTGTTGCAGAAGGCCGTCGCCGCCGATGTCGACGGTGAGTTCGGCCCAATGACCGAGACCGCCGTCAAGGCCGCGCAGACCAAGGCGAAGCTCACCGCGAGCGGCATCGTCGGACCGGCCACGTGGGCAGCGTTCGCGCTCACCGGCACACCGGCGTGCATGGCTGCGGCCGTGGCGCCGGCCCCGACGCCCACTCCCGACAAGCCGAAGCTGACCAAGGCACAACGCGAGCACGCGAAGGCCGTCAAGGCCATCAGTGACCAGGTGAGCAAGCTCGCTGCGGCGTTGCTCGACAAGACCGACGCGCGCGCCGACAACATCGCGGCGCGCGCGTTCGCGTTCGCCAAGCGGCAGACCGGCAAGCCCTATCGATGGGGCGGCACCGGCCCGAAGTCCTACGACTGCTCCGGGCTGGTGATGACGTCCTACGTGCACGCCGGCCTGACGTTGCCGCGAGTGGCGGCCGACCAGTACGGCGCGGGTCAACCCGTGCCACTCGACCAGGCCGAGCAGGGTGACCTTCTTTTCTATGCGAGTGACCTCACCCGGCCGTCGACGATCTACCACGTCGTGATCTATGCCGGCGTCGGCAAGGTTCTCGATGCGCCCTACACCGGTGCGTTCGTCGGCACCCGCCCGCTGTGGACCGCCAACCTGCTGCCGGTCGCGGTGCGCCCGGTCGGTCAGCTGGTGCTGCCGGTGAAGCGGGGCGCGACAGGATGGACCGTCACGCAGCTGCAGCAGGAGCTCAACCGGCACCACAACACGTTGACCGTCGACGGTGGTTACGGGCCGGACACTGTCGCTGCGGTGAAGGCGTGGAAGCAGACGCACGGCCTGCACCCGACCGCTGTCGTCGGCCGGCAGGTCTGGCTCACCTTCGGCTGATTCGGCCCCTTTTGCGCACCGTCCAGATCGAGGACGGGTTACGATGAGAGCGCGCGTTCGCAGCACGCCATGTTGAGGGCCGCAGTTCGGGGGACGTTGCCTTCCGCGGAGTGGTGCACGTCGTGTCCATGGGTGGCGTTCAACAGCTGCTGACTCTGCCCTCGGCGCCGGAGAGCGCGAGGACGGCTCGGCGTTTCGTCGGTGAGGTGCTGGCGGCCGCGGGAGCTGAGGAGTTCCTCGACACCGCGCTCCTGCTCACCTCCGAGCTCGTGACCAACGGCATCGTGCATGCCCACACCGAGCTGCGCCTGACGGTCGAGGCGACACCGCGTTGGGTCCGCGTCGAGGTGGTCGACGGCAACTCGCGGCTGCCGACCCGACGTGACTACGCCGAGGACGCCTCGACCGGTCGAGGGCTCGAGATGGTCGAGCTGCTCGCCGACGACTTCTGCGTCGAGCCGCTGGTGGGCGAAGGCAAGCGGGTGTGGTTTCGGCTCGGCGCAGCGCCCGGCATGCCTGCGCCCGACCTTGATCCGACTGCGTCGGCGACGACCGACAGCGCTCGCGTCACCGTCACCGTCTGCCTGAACCGGATGCCGGTGACGCTCTACTGCGCGTGGCAGCAGCACGCCGACGCGTTGCTGCGTGAGGCGACGCTTGCGGCGTTCGACGAAAACGACCCTGACGCGACCAGCGAGTTCCCGCTGGCCGGTCGGGCGTTCGGTGCGCTGGCCGACGCCGCTGCGTCCCTGTTCGAGATGTATGACAACGACATCCCGCAAGCCGACGTGGAGATCGAGATCGACAGCGGGGCCGCCGCGTTGTTCCCGATCTTGCGCCGGGTGCTGGCGCGTGCGACGGCGATGTCGGCGGCGGGGGAGCTGCTCGTGCCGCCGTCACTGCCGGAGATCGTCGCGCTGCGGCACTGGGTGTGCGACGAGGTGGCGCGCCAGTCGGCCGGGTTGCGGCCGACGCCGTGGGTGGAGCTCGACACCGACGACGCGACGCCGATGCAGGTGCCGGCGGAGACCCTGGACGACGTACGGCGCGCGCCGGCTGCGCTGGTCGCGGCCGACGCGTCCAACCGCATCGTCGCGGTGAGTGCGGCCGCGGCGGAGTTGCTCGGCTGGGTGGCCGCCGACCGGGGGGGGCGGCGG